>DASYZH010000001.1:0-17743 GCA_035946435.1 Puia sp.
CTCATCTTCGGTGACGGCGCTGTCTTCCGAGGGTTTGATCTGGAAAAAGCGGAAGAAGAGGTTGCTGCTGTTGTTCAGGAGCCAGACGATGGGATAGGTGATCAGCGAAAGGGTTCGTACGGGACGGGCTACCAGCCGGGCGATCTGTTCGGCGCGTAGCAGACCGATGCGTTTGGGGATCAATTCCCCGAAGATTAGCGACAGGAGGGTCACGAAGACCAGGATGAGGGCCGTCGAAATATTGGCGGCGTAGGGCCGCAGGATGGAGATCTTTGCGAGATAGGGTGCGAGGTCGGCGCTGAATTTCTCGCCGGAATAGAAACCGGTGAGGATGGCGATGAGGGTGATGCCGATTTGTGCTGTCGAAAGGAACAGCTCGGGGTTCTCCGCCAGCCTGAGTGCCGAGCGGGCTTTGTCGTCGCCGTTATCGGCCAGGTTCTCGAGCCTGCTTTTTCGGGCGGATACCAGGGCGATCTCCGCCATGACGAAGAGGCCGTTGAGGAAGATCAGGAATAATAAGATGATCATCTCAAGCATGGGAAGGGGTGTGATTTGGTAAGGAAAGCGTGCCGATGTGCGATCGGAAGACCCGGCTGGTCGCGAAACCGATCCCCGAGCCCACGAGGGCGCCGCAGATCACGTCCAGCGGGTAGTGGACGCCTACATAAACCTGTGCATAGGAGATGAAGAAAGCCCAGGGGAATACCAGGGCCCACCAGCTGCTGGTATGTTTCATGGTATGATAAATGAAAAAAGCCATCGCGAAATGGTTACAGGCATGCGAAGAGGTGAAGCTGGAGCTTACCGGGCAGTAGTTTGCCAGGAAGCGCATGGTGTCTGTCCATATCGGGTTGTGGCAGGGCCGGAGACGGAAGACCAGGTGATTTTTGATCAGGTTGCTGCTGATCAGGTCGCTGATGATCACGGTCATGGCCAGATAGAGCGACCAGATCAGGCCTCGCTTGCGAAAGTTGAGCGTGGCGAAAACCAGCATGAAAAGGTAGAAGGGAACCCATAATTCCGCTTCGCGCATAAAGAGGAAGACGGTGTCCAGAAATGAGCAGGTCCAGGCTTGATTGATACGGGAGAATAGCCAGTAATCACCCTGTAAGATCTTTTGAAAAAACACCGGATGAGGCAGTCCCGCGTCGATTAACATCATGTTTTAATATAATTGATCTAATTTTATGCCCTTTTAAACCGCATATCGCGAAACAAAGAGAAGGGACATGGTAAACAGACCGGCTACAAATTTACCAAATATACCAAAAACGGTGCGTTTGGTTTTTTCAACGGGTATTATTTTTTTATTGATCATGAGTGGATTACGTCTGGCTTTGTTCCTGGCGTTCCCGACTCAGGGGCACCGGTTCATGGATGTGCTCCCCTCTTTTGGGCTCGGTGTGCGGTACGATCTCCGGTATGCGGGTATCCTGGCGCTGTTGCTATATCTACTCGGCAGCATGCCCATTCTCGATCCTTTTCGAACGAAGGCCGGCAAAAGGGTTTTTCTGACGTTCGCGGGTATCGCTGCATTTTTGGTGGTCTTCTTTTACTCGGTAGACTTTGCGCATTACAGTTATCTTTCCCAACGGCTCAACGCCAGCGATCTCAATTATCTTTCCAATGCGGGTATCTCGGCGACGATGGTCTGGCAGACGTATCCGGTGATGCGTATCCTGCTGTTGCTGGTCGCGGGGACCTGGGTCATCCGCAGGCTGATCCGGTGGGTTTACAGCCGGATAGAACGTGGAGCGGGGCCGCTTCCGGGACGGGCTACGCGCGGGTTGCGGGCTGGGTGGTTTGCCGGTTGTTTTGTCTTGCTGGGGCTGGGCATCTTCGGGCGGATCGGGCAATATCCGTTAAGGTGGAGCGATGCATTCGCATTGGGCGGCGACTATCAGGCGAATCTTTCGCTTAACCCGTTCCAATCTTTTTTCAGCAGCCTGAAATTCCGGCATAGCACGTACGACGGGGCAAAGGTCAGGGCGGCATTGCCGATACTTGCGCCCTATTTTGGATTCGACAGCAATAGTGTGGGACGGGATGGGCGTGTTTTACCGGCGGCTTTCCGGCGGCAGATGGAAATACGACCAGGCGCACTCGCGACGCGACCGAATGTGGTGCTCGTTATCTGCGAGTCCTTCTCCGCATACAAGAGCTCGATGTGGGGCAACCCGCTCAACACGACGCCATTTTTCGACTCTTTATGCAAGGGCGGGCTTTTCTTCGACCATTGTTTCACTCCCTCCTATGGCACGGCGCGGGGCGTGTGGGCGGTGATCACGGGCATTCCCGATGTGTCGGCGGCGTCTACGACATCGAGCCGGAATCCGGCGGCGGTCGATCAGCATACCATCATCAATGATTTCAACGGATACGACAAGTATTATTTCCTTGGCGGCAGCACGAGCTGGGCGAATATCCGGGGGCTGCTCACCAACAATATCGACGGACTGCATCTCTATGAGCAGCAGGACTACAGCGCACCAAAGGTGGATGTGTGGGGCATCAGCGATAAAAATTTGTTTTTAGAGGCTAATAAGGTGTTGAGGAAGGAACAGAAGCCTTTCTTTGCAGTCATACAGACCGCGGACAACCACCGGCCTTACACGATACCATCCGAGGATCTGGACCGGGGTGGTTTTCACCCTGTGAAGGAGCCACTGGATACGCTTAGGAAATATGGTTTTTCGAGCAATGATGAGATGAATGCGTTCCGGTACACCGATTTTGTCTACCGGACCTTTATCGCGGCGGCGTCCAAAGAGGATTATTTTCGCAATACCGTGTTTTTATTCGTGGGTGATCATGGTATCCCCGGAGATGCCGGTCCACTTTTCCCGAAGGCCTGGACGGATCAGCGGTTGACCGCCGAACATGTGCCCTTGCTGATCTGGGCGCCGGGTCTGGTATCCGCACGCCGGTCGGAGCGGATCTGTTCGCAGGTGGATGTTCTGCCGACGCTGGCAGGGCTTTGCGGTGTTCCCTATCTGAACACTACACTGGGGCGGGATCTGCTGGATACGGCCCGGTATGGCGGCAAGGAGCTGGCATTCATCTACGACCCTGATCAGGCCTGGATCGGCGTAGTGCAGGGCAATTATTATTTCCGGCGGCAGCTGCAAACCGGCAAGGAAGAGATGGTCCCGGTGGTCAGTCCCGATCCGGCCCCGCCGCAGGCGGGAACACGGCAGGAGATGGAGCGGCTTTCGGCCGGGATCTTTGATGTCGCGCAATACCTGTTGTTGCAGAATAAGAAATAATCCCGTGAGCGGACGGGGTCATGCCGGTTTGAGCGAGGTCTTTTCGGCGACCAGGACGATCCGCGGGGAGGATCCCCGGTCGTAGGGGGACAGGGCGTAATCCCCGTAGACGCTCCGGGTGTGGAGGCCACCCGATTCGAGCAGACTTTCGAGATCCTTCAACGTAAATACGGCTACTTTCTCGGTGAATTCCAGCGGATGGTCCAGAGTCGGGTCGCCGATGCCGATACGTTTATAAAAATGCCGGCCATCGCACCACCTGGTGATCGTATAGACGGTCTCACCGATGGTTTTCGTTTCGTTAGGAACCAAATGGGTCATGACATGTTCTGCGTTCAGGTAGTCCAGTACGAAAATGCCCTGGGGGCGCAAGGCGGCGCCCGCCATCCGCAGGACATTGCTGTTCTCGCGGCGGGTATCGAAGTAGCCAAAAGACGTGAAGAAGTTAAACGCGAAGTCGAAGCAATTCGCGCAAAGCAGCTGACGCATGTCGTGGATGAAGAAATGCAGGTGGTCGTTCTCGAACCGGCGGGCGAAGGCGATGCTGTCCGGGGCCAGGTCGATGCCGGTGACGTCGAGGCCTTTCTGCGCGAGGAAGCGGGCATGGCGGCCTCTGCCGCAGGCGATGTCCAGCATGGTGGACCCCGGGGGTGGTTGCAGGAGGGTCAGCAGCCGCCCGATAAAGTCGGCTGCTTCTTTTTCGTTCCGTTCAAAATACAATTTGTGGTAAAAGGGGGAGTCGAACCATACTTTGAACCAGTCGCGGGGTGGGTTCGGAAGGGGGGCGGCCGTATTGGCTGGCGAGGGTGTCATTGTGCATCCGTTTGCGTAAAATTAGCCTCAAAACTTTTATAGGAAACCTTATTTTTGTGGACTGGCCTGTGACCATGCAGGTTGTTTATCCATTAAAATATGTTTCTGTGGCATTGATCAAGAGCATCTCTGGTATCAGGGGGACGATAGGTGGTAAGCCGGGGGAGACGCTGTCCCCGGTTGATGTGGTAAAGTTTACAGCGGCTTATGGGAGCCTTATCTTGCAAAATAAGGGAACGAAGGTAGTCATCGGCCGGGATGCCCGGATCAGCGGCGAGATGATCAATGCATTGGTCGTGAGTACGTTGAGGGGGTTGGGTTTGGATGTGATCGATCTGGGGCTGTCGACAACGCCGACGGTGGAGCTGGCGGTCGTGGGGGAGAAGGCGGCGGGGGGCATCATTCTCACCGCGTCACACAATCCCAAGGAGTGGAATGCCCTAAAATTATTGAATGCGGGCGGCGAGTTCATCAGCGCCGCCGAGGGCGCCGCTGTTCTGGAGAGAGCGCAGAAAGAAGAGTTTGTCTTTGCGCCCATCGATAAGCTGGGTCAGTATATCCAAAAAGATATATGGCTGCAAAAGCACATCGATATGATTGTGCAATATCCCCTGGTGGATGTCGCCGCTATCAAGGCTAAGCAGTATAAGGTCGTGGTGGACACTATCAATTCCACCGGTGCATTGTTCATTCCGCCCTTGCTAAAGGCATTGGGAGTGGCGGAGGTCATTTTGGTGAACGAGGAGATGAATGGACGCTTTGCACACAATCCAGAGCCTCTTCCGGAGAACCTGGTGGGGCTGAGTGCGGCCGTGCAGAAGTCGAAAGCGGATCTGGGCATTGCCGTAGACCCGGATGTCGACCGGCTGTGTTTTGTAAATGAAGATGGAAGCATGTTTGGTGAAGAATATACCCTGGTAGCGGTAGCTGATTATGTGCTGAGCATGCGACCTGGAAATACCGTCAGCAACATGAGCAGCACCAAGGCGCTGAAAGAGGTGACGATCAAGCGGGGCGGCGAATATTATCCTTCCGCCGTCGGCGAGGTCAATGTCGTGAATCAGATGAAGGCGGTGAATGCGGTCATCGGCGGTGAGGGCAATGGAGGCATCATCGTGCCCGACCTGCACTATGGCAGGGATGCCCTCATCGGCATCGGGCTTTTCCTCAGTGCGTTATCGCACCACAAGAATGGGCTCAAGTCTTTCCGGACCAGGTATCCCGATTATTTTATCTCCAAGAATAAGATCGAGTTGCGGCAGGGTATCGATGTGCCGGCCGTGCTGGAGAAGATCAAGAAGAAATATAAGAACCACCCCGTGAACACGGACGACGGGCTGAAGATCGAGTTCGATAACGACTGGGTACATCTCCGGAGCTCCAACACCGAGCCGATCATCCGCATCTATGCAGAAAGCAATTTCGAAACGACGGCCAATAACATTGCGCTACGGTTGATGCAGGATATAAAAGAGGCTATAGCGCCATAGGACGGCTTTGTCCCCGGCGGAGCCGAAATTGGGAAATCTCGTTATCTTTACGGCGCTATGGAAAGAATCTATTTCGATAATGCCGCTACCACCTCGCTGGATCCGCAGGTTTTGGAGGCGATGATGCCCTATCTCACCGAACGTTTTGGAAATCCATCTTCCATTTATTCTTATGGCCGGGAGTCCCGGCTGGCGATCGAGAACAGCAGGAAATCCGTGGCGAAGATCTTAAACGCGCATCCGGCAGAGATCTTCTTCACTTCCGGCGGGACGGAGGGGTCGAATACGGCGATCACCGCGGCGGTGCGGGACCTGGGATGCACGCATATCATCACGTCACCGCTGGAGCATCATGCCACGCTGCATACGGTGGAACATCTGCATAAGCGTGGCGAGGCCTCGTTGGAGTATGTGAATGTTCTTCCTAACGGGCATATCGATCTGGAGGATCTGGAGCACAGGCTGGCCAATAGCGTGGATAAGACTTTTGTAACGCTGATGCATGCCAACAACGAGATCGGGAATATGCTGGACATCCATGCGGTAGGGGATCTGTGCAAAATGTATGGCGCCATCTTTCATTCGGACACGGTGCAAACGGTGGGGCATTTCCCTTTTGATCTGCGGAATACGCCGGTGCATTTCATCACGGGTGCGGGACATAAGTTCCATGGACCGAAGGGTGTCGGGCTGCTTTATATCAACGAAAATGTGCGGATCAATCCTTTTATCCAGGGTGGATCGCAGGAGCGGAATATGCGGGCCGGCACAGAGAATGTCTATGGTGTGGTAGGGTTTGCACGGGCGCTGGAGCTGGCGACTGCCGCGCATGATGCCGACAGCGCTCATATCAAGGGGCTCAAGGTCTATATGATGGAGCAGCTGAAGAAGCAGCTCAAAGGCATTTCTTTCAACGGCGATCCGCTCGGGCGGAGCCTGTATACGGTGTTGAGCGTTTCTTTCCCCAAGACGGAAAAATCCGAGATGTTGTTGTTCAATCTCGACATCAATCATATTTGCGCCTCTGGCGGGAGTGCCTGCACCAGCGGGGTCGAGCAGGGGTCGCATGTCATTCGCGCCATCAATAATAACCCTAACCAGGTGACGGTGAGATTTTCTTTCAGCAAGCATAACAAACGGGAAGAGATAGACCAGGTCGTTGTGAAGCTGAAGGATCTGATCTGATCTTCGGCACATTTATCTATGCGTTACGTGATCGGTATCGATATCGGGACTACCAATACCAAAGCCGTGGCCTTCACGGAAACGGGACAGGTATTGGGCAGCGTGGAGACGTCGTATCCGGTGTTCACCGATGCGGCGGGCGCCCATGAGCTGGAGCCCAATGCGCTTTTTGATGCGGCGCTCACGGTGTTGCTGCAGATCACGGAAAAGCTCGATCCGGCCGGGGCGGCGGCGGTAAGTTTCAGTTGCGCCATGCACAGCCTGATCCTGGTGGATGCCGATGGCAAGCCGCTTTCGCGGGCCATGACCTGGGCCGACCGAAGAAGTGAGGCGTATGCGGCGGCGTTGAAGGGCAGCGAGCTGGGTCGGCGGTTATACCGGCAAACGGGCACACCGATCCATGCGATGTCACCCTTGTGCAAGCTGTTGTGGTTAAAGGACCGGCAGCCGGAGCTTTTCCGGAAGGCGGCAAAATTCATTTCCATCAAAGAATATGTCTGGTGGCGGTTTCTGGGGCAATACCAGGTCGATCATTCCCTGGCTTCGGCTACGGGGTTGTTCGATATCCGGGCACTCGGCTGGTCCGCCGAGGCGCTGGAGCATGTGGGGATCCGGGCCGACCGATTGTCGACGCCTGTGCCGACCACCCACCGGGAGACGGAACTGCTCTCTACGTGGCGGACGATGGGGCTCGTGCGGGGGACGCCCTTCGTGATCGGCGGCAGTGACGGCTGTCTGGCCAACCTGGGAACGGGCGCGGTGCGGCCGGGGGCTACCGCTTTGACCATTGGCACCAGCGGTGCGGTGCGTATGGCGGCTTTGGCGCCGGCGGACGATCCGCGGATGCGCATCTTCAACTATATTTTAACCGAGGGGCGGTATATCGTGGGCGGCGCCACCAACAACGGCGGCAATGCCGTGCAGTGGTATGCGGACTTTGTGTCGGGGGATCACGATGCCGGCACGTTGGACAGGCTGTCTGCAGCCGCCGGGACGGTCCCTGCAGGAGCCGATGGACTTATCTTTTTGCCCTATTTGCTGGGCGAACGGGCGCCGGTGTGGGATGCGGATGCAACGGGTGTGTTCTTTGGCGTCCGGGCCATGCACCGGCAGGAGCATTTTATGCGGGCTACGCTGGAAGGCATTAGCTATGGGTTGCGGCAGATCGGGGCTTCGCTGGAGGAGACGGTGGGTCCGGTGGAGCGGATCTATGCCAGCGGGGGATTTACGCGGAACCGGGACTGGCTTCAGCTGATCGCGGATATTTTTCAAAAAAAGGTATGTGTCACTGCCCTGGCGGATGCCTCGGCGATCGGTGCGGCCATGCTGGCATGGGTTGCGTTGGGGGTGTTGTCCTTGGAAGAGACGGCGGCGCTGGCCGCCGTCTCGGATATTTATGAGCCGGTTGCGGATTTGGCTAAAGTATATCAGCATAATTACCGCATCTTTTCCCAACTATACGACAGGTTGAAAGACCTGATGTAAGCGCGCCGGGCCCGGGGCGCCGGTGCTTTTCTTAGCGGCCTTTGACGAGGTCGCGCGGCAGGATACCAAATTCTTTGCGGAAGGCTTTGGCGAAATGGCTGAGATTGGAAAAACCAATTTCGCTACCGGCCTGTTTAATGCTGCACTGTCCGGTGATCAGGAGGTCTTTGGCACGTTGGAGCCGGCTCTTGTTGTAATAGTCGTACAGGGTATGACCATATACCTGCTTAAAGAGATTTTTAAGCTTACTGGTGCTCATGAACACTTCCTGGGCCAGTGATTCGAGTGAAGGGAATCCTTCGAGACGTCCGCTGAGGATCTGCTCCACGTGCTGCATGCTTTCGAGGTCGTTCTTTTTCACGGTGCGGGGAAGCGCGGCCTGTTCCTGGCGAACGAAAGAATAGAGGAACTTCTCCAGGAGATGCATGATACCGGAGAGCATGCGGACGTTGCGCAGGGGATCGCCTGGCTTTAGCTCGAACAGCTCCTTCAACATCGTCCGGTGCGAGAGATTGATAAAGAGCGGATTTCCGCTGACGCTGTTCTCCCGCGCGAAAACGGCGATCTTTTCATAGAGTTCGACAGGCAGGAACTGGCGGGCCAGCTCATGCGAGCAAAAGATCAGGAGTCTTTTTACGTTACTTCCCGCGGAGATGCGAAGGTAGGCGGAGTCCTGTGCGTCGCTTAGAAAAATATCGTTCCGGAAGGGACGTTTGTCGGTCACGAGCTGCTGGCGATGACCGATGAGAAGCTCCTTTTGGACCTCTACGAGGTTAAAGGAGATCACGAAACCGGAGAGGCCGGGCTCCCGGTTGAGCTCCAGATCGTTATCCAGTTTGAAATTCATCACGGCATAGGAGAGATGCGAATTGATGTTCTTCGCATAGATGGTTCCGGAACCAAGGTGCGAAGGAAGCGTGAGGATACGATCGTTTAGGTTGGTGTTCAGTTGAAGCGCGAGCCCCGAGAGCCATTTTTCAAAATTCTCCAATTGAAAAGAATACATTACCATGTTCACACTTTTTTTGACACGTTAGGTTAATATTAATTAGCACACAATCTCTCAATGGCATCAGTCGCGGGTTACAATGGTTGGCCTTGGGCCGGGGGGATTGGCAGAAGCTGAAAGTTAAAAGGGCAAAAATACTACAAATAGCGGGTTGTAGAGGCTGTATGCTCTCTTTTAATAGCTGTAAAGGCTATTTAACAAAACTTTCAGGAGTATTTAAGGAAGTTATTTATCGATTCTTAAGTATTTCCTTAGGAAGAATGCCGAACTCTTTCCGGAAGGCTTTTGCAAAATTGCTAAGATTCGAGAATCCGATATTTATTCCCACTTGTTTGACGGAATAGTTGCCGCTCTTCAGCATTTCGCGTGCCTGTTCGAGCCGGTTGCGGTTGTAGAACTCGTACAATTTCATTCCATAGATCTGTTTGAACCGGGTCTTGAGTTTCGTAGAGCTCATCCTGGCAGTGTGGGAGAGCGTGTCGATGGAGGGGAATTTATTCAGGGCGCTATCGCAGAGGATCTGTACGATTCCTTTGAGGGTTTCGAGATCTTTTTCTTTCTCTTTGATCCAGGTCTTTCCGTCCGCGAGGGGGAAGCTGGCTTTGGTAAGAAAGGAGTGTAAATATTTTTCCGTGAGGAGCTGTACGCGGTTGTGCAGGAGTAGATGAAGGAGGGGGGAGCCGGCGTCGGCGTCGTGGATATCTTCGAGCACGGACCGGTATTCGAAGGCGATGGGTTCTCTGCTGGCATTGGATGGTGGGTTTTCGGCATATTCCAGGAGGCTGTCGAGGATATCCTTGCGGATATGGCGGCGGAGGAAGGCGTCGGGGAAGAAGAGGCCGATGCGTTTCACGCGGGTATCGCGGGGGAAGAACAGCTCTTCTTCGCCTGTGGTGGAGCTGAGATGCGGAGATGGGCCGAAGAAGAGCGAGAGACCCGTGGGTGTAAAAGCCTGCCGGAAGAATACCAGATCGTCTTTCAGCATAAAATCCATGACCACGAAGGAGTAGCCGTTCGGCACATGAACGGCATGAATGAATCCCTCGCCAAGATCGGGAGGAAATTCGAGTCTTCCGCCGACCACCGGAAGGTGGAGCAGAGTACCGAAGTCGCTGAGCCAATGACGCAAATCAATGAGTTGATAGGAATATCTGATCATAGAACGATCATCAAAATAGCAAAGGAAAAGACGCGGGGCGTTTTTCAGGATGCACAGTGGCGCGTTGGGGACGAAATAGGGTTGGATGTGGATAAAAAACGGCTTGCTGCAACGGTGGCGCAGTTCCGGGGGTGAAAATGCGCGCATTTTGTGGGCTGCCGTACGACAGGTGAGATGTGGCCGGGCCGTTGGGGGACGAAAGCCGGCGGCAGGGGCCCTATTGCAGGGTGCTTTTGATCTCCTGTAGCTTGAGCAGGGCCTCGACGGGGGTGAGGCGATTGATGTCGGTGTCTTCCAGCAGTTTACGGATGCGGTGGAAGGTTTCGGTGTGGGCGTCGAAGATTGAGAGCTGCATCTTGGGTGGCGGCGCCTGTTTCAGGGATTCGGCGATGGGGGCGCCGACGTGTTTGTTTTCCAGCTCGCGAAGCAGCTCTTCGGCCCGCTGGACTAAGGTGACGGGCATGCCCGCCATCCTCGCCACGTGAATCCCAAAGCTATGGGTACTTCCTCCGGGGGCCAGCTTGCGTAGGAAGATCACCTTGCCCCCGACCTCTTTATTGGTGATATGATAATTGTGAATACGGGGAAATTTATCTTCCAGCTCGTTGAGCTCATGATAATGTGTGGCGAAAAGGGTCTTTGGGGTGAACGGCGAGTTGTGCAGGTATTCGGCGATGCTCCAGGCGATGGAAATGCCGTCATAGGTGCTGGTGCCGCGGCCAATCTCGTCGAGGAGGATGAGGCTGCCGGCAGTAATGTTATTGATGATGCTGGCGGTCTCGTTCATTTCCACCATGAAGGTCGATTCACCGGCGCTGAGATTATCGGAGGCGCCGACGCGGGTAAAGATCTTATCCGTAAGCGGGATATAGGCGGCATCGCAGGGGACGAAGCTACCCATATGGGCCATGAGGGTAATGAGCGCGGTTTGGCGCAGCAGCGCGCTTTTACCGCTCATATTGGGACCGGTGAGAATGATGATCTGGGTCGTTGCCGGGTCCAGGGTGATGTCGTTGGAGATATAGGCCTCCCCCGCGGGCAGGCCGCGTTCGATCACGGGATGGCGGCTGGCTTTGAGCTCGAGCTCGCGGCCTTCGTGTACCTGCGGTTTTTTGTAGTTGTACTGGAGTGCGTTTGCGGCAAAGCAAAGCAGACAGTCGAGACCGGCCAGGACGTGACCATTGGCCTGCATAGCGGCGATGGATTCCTGGATCGTGCTGAGCAGCTGTTCGTAGAGTTCCCCTTCGAGGGTCAGTATCTTTTCTTCGGCGCCGGTGATCTGTTCTTCGTATTCTTTTAGCTCGGGCGTGATATAGCGTTCGGCGCCCGCCAGGGTTTGTTTGCGCATCCATTCCGCGGGGACCCTGGACTTGTGCGCGTTAGTCACTTCGAGGTAATAACCGAAGACGTTGTTGAAGCCGATCTTAAGACTGGTGATGCCGGATCTTTCCGCTTCTTTCTGCTGGAGCTCGACGAGGTATGCTTTTCCCCCGGTGGCGATCTTGCGTAGCCTGTCGAGCTCGGGATGTACGCCGGCGCGGATGGTATCGCCTTTGGCGGCGACGGCCGGCGGGTTGTCGGCGATGGTTGCTTTTATGCGTTCGAGGACAGCGGGACAGGGGTCGAGCCTGGCTGCGGCCGACTGGAGCAGCGGTTCATAAAAGCTGCCGGACCGCGTCTTGATCTGTGCGATATGTTCGAGACCGCGTGCGAGCTGGAGCAGCTCACGGGGCCCGATCTTACGGTTGGGGATCTTGGCGACGAGCCGTTCGATGTCACCGCATTCGTGGATATGCTGGGCAAGGGTCGAGCGGAGGGCCGGGTCTTTGATAAAGAATTCGACGGCGTCGAGTCGTTGCCGGATGGCGTCGAGCTCTTTGAGCGGCATCAGCAGCCAGCGTTTGAGCAACCGTGCGCCCATAGGGGACACGGTGTTGTCGAGCACTTTTAGCAGACTATGTCCCTGTTCGCCGGAAGCAGGCCCCATGAGCTCGAGGTTCCGGATGGTGAACCGGTCCATCCAGAGGAAATCGTTGCGGTCGATGCGTTGGATGGATGCCAGGTGTTGCAGGTGCGGGTGCTCGGTATCTTTGAGATAATACAATACGGCGCCTGCGGCGATGATGCCGGCGGGCATGTCTTCGACACCAAATCCTTTGAGGGAATGGGTCTGGAAGTGTTTGAGCAGGCTTTCGGTGGCGAACTTTTCTTCGAAGAGCCAGCTATCCAGCGTATAAGTAAAGAACTTGCTGCCGAAGATCTCCTTGAAATGTTTTTGAAAGCTGCGTTGGTAGACGATCTCGGCGGGCTTCAAGGTTTGGAGGAGCTTGTCGGCGTATTCCGTATCGCCTTCCGCCAGGAAGAACTCACCCGTGGAGATGTCGAGAAAGGAGAGACCGATGCCTGCTTTTGTCCTGCCACCTGTTTCCGGCCAGCCTTCGGGGAAGTAGATGCCGGCGAGGAAGTTGTTGCTGTTGCCTTCGAGGAGCTTGTCGTTGGTGGCCACGCCGGGGGTCACTAATTCGGTGACGCCTCTTTTTACGATGCCCTTGACCATTTTGGGGTCTTCGAGCTGATCGCAGACGGCGACGCGGTGTCCGGCTTTGACGAGTTTGTGCAGATAGGTATCGAGGGCGTGGTGCGGGAAGCCGGCGAGCTCCGAGGAGGCCGCGGCGCCGTTGTTGCGTTTGGTCAGGGTGATACCCAGGATCTTGGAGGCGACGATGGCATCTTCGCCAAAGGTTTCGTAGAAGTCGCCGACACGGAACAGGAGGATGGCATCGGGGTAACGTTGTTTGATCGCCCGATGTTGCTGCATCAGTGGGGTGTCGGTACTACTTTTTGCCATAGCTGACAAAAATAAGAAAGCCCCGACACATGGATCGATAGGACTTTTTGCTGGGGATAAGTTGTTGGTTATCTTTGGGGGATGCGCAAACTCGCAATGGATGAGCTGAACCGGTTATCGGTGAATGAATTCCGGCAATCGGAGAAAATGCCGATCATGGTGGTTCTGGACAATATCCGGAGCATGCACAATGTGGGAAGTGTGTTCAGGACTGCGGATGCATTTCTGGTCCGGGGTATCTATCTTTGCGGTTTTACGCCGCAGCCACCGCACCGGGATATCCATAAGACGGCGTTGGGGGCTACGGAAACGGTAGAATGGAAATATTTCGGCACGACGGCTTCGGCGGTTCGTGCGTTGCGGGAGGCGGGGTATACGGTTTTTGCGGTGGAGCAAACGGTGGGAAGTATTCCGCTGGCAGAGGCTGGTTCGCGTTTTTCGGGCGGTTCGGCGGGTGGTTCGGCGGGCTTTTCGGGGCCGTTGGCTGTGGTTTTCGGCAATGAGGTGGAGGGGGTTGGTGCGGAGGCGTTGGCGGGGTGTGATGGGGCGATCGAAATACCGCAATGGGGGATGAAGCATTCGTTGAATATTTCGGTGGCGGCGGGTATTGTGTTGTGGGAGCTGGTTAGGGATTATAAAAAATAATTATGAGTACAGTTAAGAATTATCTGAGTTTGATCCGGTTCTCGCATACCATTTTCGCGATGCCGTTCGCGATGATCGGGTTTTTTTTGGGAATTAGATATCCTGCGGGGTTTAGGGTCGGGCAGAGGACGTTGCATGATGAAATTGCCGGTTTTAGCAACCTGGATTTCGAATATGTCCGGCTTTTTGTGCTGGTGGTGTTGTGTATGGTGTTCGCGCGGAGCGCGGCGATGGCCTTTAACCGCTGGCTGGATGTGAAGTTCGACGCCTTGAATCCACGGACAGCGATCCGGGAAATACCCCGGGGGATCATCTCGAAGAGCAGTGCCTTGCGTTTTGTGATCTTCAGCTGTGTTGCCTTTATCGTTTGCACCTGGCTTATCAACCCGCTGTGTTTTGCCTTGTCTTTTGTCGCGCTGGCGGTGGTGCTGGGGTATAGCTATACCAAGCGGTTCACGCCGTTGTGTCACCTGGTGCTGGGCCTGGGTTTGTCGCTGGCGCCGATCGGGGCTTATCTGGCGGTGGTTGGGCGTTTTGCCTTGTTGCCGTTGCTTTTCTCGTTTAGCGTGATCTTTTGGGTGAGCGGGTTCGATATTATCTATGCCTTACAGGACGAGGAGTTCGACCGGAACAACCAGCTTTATTCGATGCCTTCGTGGCTGGGCAAGACCCGCGCCCTACGGGTCTCTGAATTCCTGCATTTGTTGAGCACGGGTTGTGTGGTGGCGGCGGGTTTTTATGGCCATTTCGGAGTGGCGTACTGGATGGGCATCGCCGTTTTCATGGGAATGTTGATCTATCAGCATACTATTGTGAAACCCAACGATCTGCGCAGGGTGAATCTAGCTTTTATGACGGCGAATGGGATTGCCAGCGTGGTTTTCGCCGGCTTTGTGATCGCCGACTTGTTTTTATTTCCGCTGGGGGCTTAAAAACTATGCGCATTAATCGAAAGTATGCGTATATTTGGGGCATGAAGGAAAGATTGAACCTCACGATCGATGCAGCTTTGCTGGATGCTATCAAACGATATGCGGCGAAGCGGCAGATAAGTGTGTCGGAATTAGTCGAGAACTATTTCGAAAAAGTCACCAAGCCTATACAGCGGAAGACGGTTTTGGACCTTGTCGACGAATTGGAAAAGCCGGCAATCGATCCTAAGGCTGATCTAAAGGAATTGTATTACAAGGAGCAAGGAGAGAAATATGGCTTTTAGGGTGTTTTTGGATGCCAACATTTTGCTTGATTTCGCGCTAAAGCGACCGGAATATGAGAGCGCGCGCAAAATGATAGGATGGGTGGTAGAGGGGAGGGTAGAGGCTTATGTGACGCCGGCCATTATTCATATGATGGCGTATTGGATGACTAAGAGCTATGGGACGGAGCAAACCAAGAGAGTGTTGCTGGCATTGCTGGTTGATATCCAAGTGATCGATATTAGCCACGAAACTACGATCAGTGCATTGCATTCGAAGATGAACGGCATAGAGGATGCTTTGCAGTATTATACAGCCTTACATTACAGGTTGGATTATTTCATCTCGAGAGACAAGGGCCTTCAGAAGGAGGCTATTCCCATTTTGCCGGTGTACTCACCCGAAGAATTTTTGAAAAGTAATCAATAGATCGATACATGGCGCGTATCCTGGCGATAGATTATGGGCTGAAGCGTACCGGAATTGCAGTGACTGATCCGTTGCAGATCATTGCTTCCGGACTGACGACGGTGGAATCGCCGAAGCTGATCCCTTTTTTGAAGGAGTACATGCGGACGGAGGTGGTGGAGCTGGTCCTGATCGGGGAGCCGAAGAACTGGGATGACAGCGATACGCATGCGACGCCCCTGGTACGGCAGATCGTCCGGCGGTTAGAGAAGGAGTTTCCGACGGTGCCGCTGAAGCTGGTGGACGAACGGTTCACGTCCAAGCTGGCTTCAAGGGCGATGGTGGAGATGGGCATGAAGAAAAAACAACGACGGAACAAGGCCCTGGTGGATGAGATCGCGGCGACGATCCTGCTGCAGGAATATCTGGAAAGGGCTGGGCAATAATTTTTTTATTATAATTATGATTCTACCAATTGTAGCTTATGGAACACCGATCCTCAGGGTCGTAAGCAAGGATATCACGCCGGACTACCCCAACCTGGCGCAACTCATCGCAGACATGTGGGAAACGATGTATTCGAGCAATGGGGTAGGTCTCGCGGCGCCTCAGGTCAACCGGGATATCCGGCTTTTTGTGATCGATTCGCAGCAGATCTTCGAGAACCTGGAAGAGGGGGAGAAAGACAAATACCCGGATGGTCCCGGGGTGAAGCAGGTGTTCATCAACGCGCATATCGTGGAACTTAACGGGGATGAGTGGGCCTATAACGAAGGTTGTTTGAGCATTCCCAAGATCCGCGAGGATATCTATCGCAGCGAAGAGGTGACGCTGGAGTATGTCGACGAGAACTTCGAACCGCACACGACGACTTTCAACGGCATCTCGGCGCGGGTTATTCTACATGAATACGATCACATCGAGGGGAAGCTGTTCATCGATTATCTGAAGCCGCTAAAAAAGAAATTGCTCAAGGGCAAGCTGGATGATATTACCAAGGGAAAGATCAATGTGGATTATAAGATGAGCTTTCCGCGGTAGGATCGACAGTCCGGTACGAGAGTGAACAAGGATGATATCATCGTGAAGACAATGTGTCGCTGATGACCTTTGCCGTCTTTTTCAATTCAGCGAAGATCAGTTTCTGTGTATTGTATTTGAACCGGCTTTCCGGTAAATAGACGCCCAGGCTGGCAACGGCTTTATCTTTCCTGAAAACGGGCACGCCTACTCCTATGACGTCGGAGTCTGCATGGTGGATTGCCAGTCTTTCGTCCCTGATCTTGTTAAGTTCCAGGATCAGATCTTTTTCATTGTTCACTTCCGGCCACATTTCTTTGGGCAGGCCATAGGTGCGAATGAACTCTTCTTGTTCTTTGGGGCTCATAAAAGCCAGCAATACTCTTCCTGTGGCGGTCAGGTATGCGTGTTTTTCTTCCCTGGCATTGACCTGAAGTTCGTGGGTACATAATTCCTTATGCAGGGTCATCCTGAGATTGTCTTTGAGAATGGCGAGGATGCAGCTTTCGTTCAGTTTGATCCGCAAGTTTTCCATGGGTGCGGAGGCAGATCTCAGCAGGTCGTTCTTATTGGAATAATTATTCGTCAGATGATATGCCCGGGGACCCAGCCGGTAGCCGCGTTTTTTCCCGAGGCTCTCGACGTATCCGCGTTCGACCATCGACTTGATGATATTGGCGCATGTGCCATGATTCAAGTTCAATTTGTCGGCGATCTCTCCCAGGCTGTATTCCTTATTCAGGTCCTGGGCCAGGATCTCCAACACGTTAAAGGCTCTGTCTATAACCTGTATCATATTTTCATTTTATAAGATTAGGAAAAGTTCAAGGTTTGTTTTTCGGCGTTGGCGCGGGAGGTGAAATCCCTTGTATAAAACAAAAGGATGGCGATCAAAATGCAGATACTGGAAAATACGTAGACCAGGGACAGCAATGCCAATCCGTTGGAAAAGCCGAAACGCGGTTCGAGGGCGCCCAGGATATAAGGGGACAGCGAGCCCACGACAAAGGCAAACATCAGCATGATGCCCGTGGCGGCGGACCGGAACGGCGTTTCTATGACATCGTATAACGCGGAGAACAGGTTGGAGTCATAGATGCCGCGGAAAAGCCCGAACATCGCCAGGGCTGCATAGACGACCAGGGAGGAGTCGCTTTTGCCCATCAGATAGATAAATGGCGCTCCGAGGAACAAGGCCCCCCTCTGGACGAATGGTCTG
>DASYZH010000002.1:0-4834 GCA_035946435.1 Puia sp.
TAAAAAACGCTTCCGCATCGATACCATCATCGTCGGCAAGACCCGGCATTTCGACGGCCTCGCCGATAGCCTGGCCTACAACGGTAAAGAAAAAAAGGTCTATGGCCCCTACGGCCCTCGCGGCGGTAAATTCCTGGTACAGCTTCTCAGCAAGGCCCCCAACCAGTTCTATCATGTCGGCCAGATCTTCATCGACACGTCCATCTTCCGGAAACGCCTCGCCGATTCCATCGGCGACGTGATCGTGAAAAAGATCGCGGGCGGCTCCGCAACTTTCGAAGAGATGGCGCAGGCGTATTCCATGGGCGGTGAAGCCCAGCTAAAAGGCGATCTCGGCTGGATCGCCCGGGGCCTGCTGATGCCCACGATCGAACACGAAATGCTTGTCCATAAAAAAGGGGATGTCTTCAAGGTCTGGACCCGCGCCGGTCTCCATATCATGAAGAAACTGGACGACCCGAAACAGGACACGGGCTTCGCCCTGATGCTACAGGTGTTTTTGTAACAGCGGCCGGCCGAGGGGGGAAGCCGCACAAGGCTAGACGCCGGCAAAATACCGCACAGCCAATTCATATCCTCTCAGCCCCAAACCGGCAATAGTCCCCCTGGCCTTGGCCGAGACATGCGAAAGCCGGCGAAACTCTTCCCGTGCATGAACATTGCTGATATGTACTTCGATCACCGGACTCTTGATCCCGGCAATGGCATCCCCAATGGCCACCGACGTGTGTGTGTATCCACCGGGGTTTATAATGATCCCATCAAAAGAAAAGCCCACGCGTTGCAGCTCGTCGATCAGCTCTCCTTCGATATTGCTTTGAAAATAGCTGAACTCCACCCAAGGGAAAAGCGCCTTCAGCTCCGCAAAATATTGCTCGAAGGTCTGGCTCCCGTACACCTCGGGCTCCCGGGTTCCCAGCAGGTTCAAATTGGGTCCGTTGATGATTGCGATACGCATTAGTTGTGTTTACGGATCAGTTCGAGGAATTCATCAAAAAGATACCGGCTGTCGTGCGGACCCGGCGTCGACTCGGGATGATATTGTACCGAGAATGCCGGCCGGTCCTTCAAGCGGATACCTTCGATCGATTCATCATTCAGGTTCACATGTGTCACCTCGATATTCGACGCTTTTTTTACCGCCACCGGATCGACGCCAAAGCCATGGTTCTGCGTCGTGATCTCGCAACGGCCCGTCACCAGGTTCTTCACGGGGTGGTTGAGCCCGCGATGCCCGTGGTGCATTTTGAAAGTGGGGATGTCGTTGGCCAAAGCCAGCAGCTGATGACCCAGACAGATACCGAATAGGGGCTTCTTCTCGCGCAGGATCTCTTTTACCACCGGAATGGCGTAGTCCATCGGCGCGGGATCGCCCGGACCATTGGAAAGGAAATAACCATTCGGCTGAAAGGCTTTCAAACGTGCCAGCGGCGTCCTGGCCGGGAACACCCGCACATACGCACCCCGCTCGACCATACAATCGAGAATATGTCTCTTTACCCCAAAATCCAGGACGGCCACCCGCAAAGGCGAGTTGGGATCACCCATTTCGTATTCCTTTTCCGTGCTCACCACCGACGCCAGTTCCAGGCCATCCATATTCGGCGTTTTCTTCAGCACCGCCTTGAGCTCGTCGATATCGGTGGTCTCGGAAGAGATCACGCAATTCATCGCTCCTTTCACCCGGACATGCGCTACCAGTGAACGCGTGTCCACTCCTTCGATACAAACGATATTGTTGGCCTTGAGATAGTCATCCAGCGACCCCTTGGCCATCAACCGGGAGAACTGCTCCTCGAGATTCCGCGCGATCAGGCCCCTGATCTTCACCGTGTCGGACTCGATATCGCTGTCCTTGACCCCATAATTCCCGATATGCACGCTGTTCATGATCAGGATCTGACCATAATAGCTGGGATCGGTAAACACTTCCTGATAACCCGTCATGCCGGTATTGAAACAGATCTCGCCGGAAGTCGTGCCTTTCTTACCAAATGCCTGGCCATGATGAACAGTGCCGTCCTCGAGTAACAGAACAGCCGGGGAAAAGGAAGTAGTATGGGACATGTGTAAAAGAAAAATTTGGCAAAAGTACTAAAAAAAAGGACCCAGCACGCGCTGGGTCCCAGAATTTATTCGCGAAGGGCTTTCGCCCAAAACCGGCTTACTTGGCAGGCTTGTCCTCTGCCTTGGCCTTGGCTTCGGCAGCAGCAGGTGCAGCAGAGTCATCGGCCTGTGCGGCAGAACCAGCCTTCTTGCGGCTACCACCTGCACGGCGCGTCCTCTTACCCGTCGCTTCTTTTGCTTCACCTTTGCCTTTCCCGTAGATCTCGTTGAAGTCCACCAGCTCGATCAGGGCCGTTTCGGCATTGTCACCAACGCGCGCGCCCAACTTGATGATCCGGGTATAACCACCGGGACGACCGGCTACCTTCGTAGCGATGGTACCGAACAGCTCGGTAACGGCCTCCTTGTCCTGCAGATAGCTGAACACTACCCGACGCTGATGCGTAGTATTGTCCTTGGCTTTCGTGATCAGGGGTTCGATATAGGTCCGCAGGGATTTTGCCTTCGCCAAAGTAGTAACGATCTTCTTGTGGGCGATCAGCTGAATGGCCAGATTGCTCAACAGCGCTTTGCGGTGCGAGGCGGTGCGGCCTAAATTGTTGATTTTGTCTCCGTGACGCATGACTATTTGATTTTAAACCTTACACCGTGTCAGGAATTGTAAGGTTGAGTTTACTCATCCTTCTTATTCGTCGTCGACTTTGAGCTTGCCGAGGTCCATACCGAAGTGCAGACCACGCTCGCCGAGCACCTGCTCGATCTCAGCCAGGGATTTCTGACCGAAATTGCGGAATTTCATCAGGTCTTCCTGCTCGTAGGTCACCAGCTCGCTCAGGCTGTTGATCTTGGCAGCCTTCAGACAGTTGAAGGCGCGTACCGAAAGATCCAGGTCTTCCAGCGGAGTCTTCAGGATCTTACGCAGCTGCAAGGTCTGTTCGTCGACCAGGTCTTCCTTCTTCTCTTCCTTATTGTCAAAGGTGATGTTCTCATCCGTGATGATCATCAGGTGCTGGATCAGGATCCGGGAAGCCTGCTTAACGGCTTCTTCCGGATGGATCGTACCGTCCGTAGAGACTTCCATGATCAGCTTTTCAAAGTCCGTGCGCTGGTCCACACGCGTGTTCTCGATGGAATATTTCACGTTCTTGATCGGCGTGAAGATAGCATCGGTGGGGATATAGCCAAACGGTGCATCCTTAGGCTTGTTGTCCTCCGCAGGCACATACCCACGACCCTTGCCGATGGTGATCTCGATGTCCAGCTTCGCGGAGTTGTCCAGCGTACAGATCAGCAGGCTGGGGTTCATCACCTCGAAGGAGGGCGTAGCCTCACCCAGGGTGCCGGCCGTGAATTCAGTTCTATTTTTCAGGCTCAACGTGATCTTTTCCTGAGCCACCTCATGTTCAACCTTCTTCTTGAAGCGCACTTGCTTCAGATTGAGAATAATTTCCACCACGTCCTCCGTCACACCTTTCAGGGTAGCAAACTCATGGTCGGCCCCCTCGATCTTGACGCCAATGATCGCATATCCTTCCAGCGAGCTCAGCAATACCCGGCGAAGGGCATTCCCGATGGTAACACCATAACCCGGCTCTAAAGGGCGGAATTCGAATTGAGCTTCAAAATCAGTCGCCTTTTGAAGAATGATCTTATCTGGTTTCTGGAAATTTAAAATGGCCATATTTAAATTTACGATTTAACTTTTTTAAACCCCTCTGGCCGCCATCTATGCTACGCATAATGCCGGCGGCTCAGGTTACTTGGAATACAACTCAACAATCAACTGCTCCTTAATGTTCTCGGGAACACTCTCACGCTCCGGAAAAGCGATAAATGTACCCTTGAACTCGGCTTCCGACCAATCCAGCCAGTTGATCTTGGCGTTCTTCCCACGGATCTGGCTGGTGATCCCCGTATTCCCCTGGGTCGACTCCTTGAGGCTGATGATATCTCCCGGCTTCAGCTGGAAAGAGGGTACGTTCACCACCTCCCCGTTCACCGTGATATGCTTGTGCGTCACCAGCTGCCGGGCAGCAGGACGGCTCGGCGCTACGCCAAGACGGTAAACCGTATTGTCAAGACGAGCCTCCAGCAATTTGATCAGGTTCTCACCCGTTACACCCTTACGCCGGTTAGCCTCTTCAAAGGTCTTGCGGAACTGACGCTCCAACACCCCATAGGTGTATTTGGCCTTTTGCTTCTCCTTGAGCTGCAGCGCATACTCACCCGGAGCCTTACGCTTCTTGGTGCCACCGTGCTGACCGGGAGGATTACTGTTCTTGGTTAAATACTTGCCATTGCCTAAGATAGGCTCACCGAAAATGCGGGAAATTCTGGTCTTCGGACCTGTGTAACGTGCCATAATCTGCTTTGTTAGATTTTTTAGTTCCCGGATAAGATTATCAAAAAATCTTAAAAACGAATCTTACCCAGCTTATCGATATGATAAAACTCCCCCGTCGGGGGAGTATACTTAAACTAGTTACTATACACGACGTTTCTTGGGCGGACGGCAACCATTGTGCGGCTGCGGGGTCACGTCCTTGATCATCACTACCTCGATGCCGTTGTTGGACAACGAGCGGATAGCGCTCTCCCGACCCGACCCGGGCCCCTTCACATACACATCCACCTTCTTCAAACCTGCGTCCAAAGCAGCCTTGGCGGCATCAGCAGATGCCATCTGGGCGGCATAGGGGGTGTTCTTCTTCGACCCCTTGAAACCCATCTTACCGGCGCTGCTCCAGGAGATCACCTGGCCGTTCTT
>DASYZH010000003.1:0-26589 GCA_035946435.1 Puia sp.
ATACGCGTAACCCCAACGGATAGCCCAGCAATCGTATTCACCGATGCGCGGGAAAAGATCGACCTCGGGGATACTATCCTGCGGCTGTGCGACGTAGTTGAACCGCGCATAGTCCATAATGGAAGGTGTATGCCCATGCACGTCGAGCCAGGCCTTGTCGCGTAGCTTCTCCACGGGAACGGTGCTGCTGCTGCCCATGTTGTGCCGCAGCCCCAGCGTATGACCTACCTCGTGCGAAGAGACGAACCGGATCAGCTGGCCCATGAGGCTGTCGTCGATATGCATGGTTCTTGCGCGGGGATCGACGGCCGCGGTCTGGATCATATACCAGTCATGAAGGATCTCCATAATGTTATGATACCAACCGATGTGGCTTTCGATGATCTCGCCGCTGCGGGGATCGTGGACATTGGGACCATAAGCGTTCTCGATATCGGACGCGAAATAGCGCAGTACCGAATACCGGGCGTCTTCGAGGCTCATGGTGGTATCATTATCCGGCCAGTCGCGGGCTTCAATGGCGTGTTTGAAGCCGGCTTTCTCAAAGGCCTTCTGCCAGTCGTCGATGCCCTCTTTTAGATACGGGACCCATTTCCGCGGAGTCGCGGGGTCGATGTAATAGATGATGGGTTTCGCCGGTTCGACGAGCTCACCATGCATCCATTTCCCGCGGTCTTCCGGTTTGGGTTCCAGCCGCCAGCGGACGATAAATTCCTGGTTGTCCACTTTTTGTTGATCGTCGGAATAGACGACGTATTCGTCCGCAAAATAGCCCACGCGTGGATCGAAGAGCCGCTTTTTCATGGGTACAGCCGGCAGCAGGATAAAGGAGGTGTTGAGCTCCAGCGTCACCGCGCCGGCCGCATCCGTGGGACTGGTAAACGACAGGCCGAAAGGTGAGGGCATGCCTCCGCCCACCGAAAAGGTCTTTACGGTCCGCACTTCGGTGTTGATCGGATAGGTGTTGATATGCTCGATATAGCTTCGGTCCATGGCCAGTCCACCCAGTTTCATGTGGCTTTTGATGCCGGAGGGGATGCTCACGATCAGGTTGTCGCCGCGGAAATAGTCGGTGACATCGATCACCACACTGGCCGAGTCTTTGCCGTAGGCCCTGATCTCGAAAGCGGCGGCAATGGGGTCGACGCTGGAGTTTTTGACTGCTTTATAGATCTTGTTCGTCGAATCGGCCATGCTTACCAGGGTCACGACCCGCAGAAAAAGGGTATTGGAAGGCCCTTTTTCCCATTCCAGGGTTTGCTGGTTGGCCAGCTCGCCGCCGTAGACGCCGTCGCCGGCGGCTGTTTTGCTAAAACGTGTAATGGCCATGAACTCCCGGTCGAGCAGTGAATCGGGTATTTCGAAATACCATTTATCGTCGACTTTATGTACCGTAAACAAGCCGGTGTGAGAGATAGCTTTATCGGTGATGATCTCTTTATAGGGTTTGGGGCCTTGTTTCGGCCCGGTGAAACCGGGAAAAGCGGGCGGCTTGGGCTTCGAGGTATCGACGGTTGCGGGCTGGGGGTGATGTCTGCGTTGAGCCAGGGTAGGAGAAGCTGCTGCAATGGCCAGGACCGCGCCCAATAGTACATCCTTGAGTACATTCTTGATTATCTGCATATGAGGGGGGTAAAACTATACGATTTTTCCTTGCTATTTCGTTAAATGCGGTAAATATTTCTATGAAACCCGTCTCTGCAGCCCTTATCCTTGCACTCGGCGCCGGCTTTTGCTCCACCATTACCGGCTATGCGCAAACCAGCGATCCCCAGGACGAGCATGCCCGGCTGCTCACGGGCAAAAAACACAGCCTGATCGCCTATGCCGGAAATGGGCATAGCTTTACCCTCGAGGTCGGCGCGCATACGGCCAAACCTTCGGACATTCCGGGGTTCATTACGATCGACAAACAAATTCTTCAAAGCATTGTGGTCCCCGTCGCTAGATCTGAAGACCACAATCTCGACCTTAATGCGCTGACGCCTGCAAGGGAAAAGACCATTCTGCTGGATTATATGAACTACGAGCTGAAGTACTACCGGAAAAAGCTCAATCAGCGCTATACCAATCTGCAGACAGAATGGGTCGAGCTCAATCACCGGCTGTTCCTCATCTGGTACTTCGATCTGCCGGCCAACTACAAGGTCGTCAGCAAGCAGGTCTATGCGTCCACGCTGTTCTATGACCAGGTGATGGATCTCAATGCACCGGTGTTCAAGGCAACCGACTGGGGGACGGCCCGTGGAACGCTGATACGCCTTGCCGGGAGCATGAAAACCTTTGACAAGGCCCTCGATCTCGACGCGTTGCGAAAAAAATTGTAATTCCCGTTGTAAATTGGGGAATGAAGTTCATTTTGTTTCTTTTAGTGGCGACGACGACGTTGTCGTCAGTTGACGGGCAGACGCGCAAAGCGAAAACTGCCGCCGCCGACTACTTTCCCCCGAGGGGCGAGTGGGCCCACCGGTCACCTGCTTCGCTGGGGCTCGACAGCGGTAAATTGGCGGACGCCATCGAATTCGCGCGGACCAGCGAGTCCAGGACAGTGCGGGACCAGGAGCTGGCACAAGCCGAAAGTTTTGGTCGTAATGAACCGTTCGACGAACCGGAGGGTCCCATGAAGGAGCGCGGGGAACAAACGGGGCTTATCATTTACAAGGGATATATCGTGGCTGAGTGGGGTGAGCCTTCGCGTGTAGACATGACCCATAGTGTTACGAAAAGCTTTCTGTCTACGGTGGTGGGGTTGGCAGTTGACGAGGGACTGATCCGTAGCGTGCAGGACACGGTAGCCAACTATGTGCCGCCTATCGAGGTCTATGATCCGGGCGCGCCAGTCAGGCGACCGGAAGATATTGGGAGGCCGGAACTGCTGTTCCCTTTCTCGAGTCCGCATAACAAAGTGCTGACGTGGGAGGTGATGCTGCGGCAGACGAGTGACTGGGAGGGTGTGTTATGGGGTAAGCCGGATTGGGCCGATCGTCCCGTGGGCAAGCCGGATACCTGGCTGACCCGGCCCCGCAATCTCCCCGGAACAGTGTGGAAATACAACGATGTGAGGGTAAATGCGCTGGCGCTGGCGGCGACCAGTGTCTGGCGCATGCCGTTGCCGCAAGTGCTGAAGACCCATATCATGGACCCCATAGGCGCCTCCAATACCTGGCGTTGGTATGGATACCGCAATTCCTGGATCGTGCTGGACGGCGAGCCGGTACAGAGCGTCAGCGGCGGCGGCCACTGGGGCGGCGGAATGTTCATCAATGCCTATGATATGGGGCGGTTCGGGTTGCTGACACTGCATCGCGGCAACTGGAACGGGAAACAGCTTATCTCCGAGCAATGGATCAGGCAGGCGTTGACGCCCACCACCGTTGAACCCACTTATGGGTACATGAACTTTTTCCTCAATACTGACCACAAGCTTTTGCCAAGCGCACCGACTACTGCTTTTGTGCATATCGGCAATGGGGTGAACTTTATCTATGTCGATCCGGAGCATGATCTCGTCGCCGTGGTGCGATGGGTCGAAAATGCCGCGATGGATGGAATTGTAAAACGGATGCTGGAGTCTCTTAAGCCCTGAGCATGGAACTAGCCAAAACATATCGGATCGAAACGGAGCGGCTGCTGATCCGCTGTTATAAGCCGGCCGATGCGCAGCTGATGCATACGGCGATCACGGGCAGCCTGGACCACCTGCGGCCGTGGATACCGTGGGCCAGGCAGGAACCGAAGGAGCTGGAATGGATGGAGAATTTTATCCGGCTTTTTCGCGGGCAATTCGATCTCGGCCAGGATGCTGTCTTTGGCATCTTCGACAAGGCGGAGACGGTGCAGATCGGCGGAACGGGTCTGCACAACCGGATCGGCAAGGATGCGCGGGAGATCGGCTATTGGATCAATGTCGAGTATGTGCACCAGGGTTTTGCTACGGAAGCCGTTTGTGCACTGATCCGGGTGGCATTCGAGATCGAGCAGCTCAGCAGGCTGGAGATCCGCTGTGCACCGGACAATGTCGCCAGCCGGCGCATCCCGCAACGATTGGGTTTCCAGCACGAGCTGACGCTCAAGGATCACTATACGGATATGCATGGAAAACCCGTGGATACTATGGTGTGGGCACTGTTGCGGCGCGACTATGAGGTGAGCGCCCTCCGCGCGACCCCCTTGCGGGCTTATGATTTCATGGGGCGGGAGATCTATTTTTAATGCGTTTTTAAAGGGGCGGGCTTCCGTTTTGCTGTGTGATCATGGTTCAGGGCCTGCGTGCGCAGGACTACCGCACTGCGGATACCTCTATTCCCCAGAAGCTGGAGCTTCGCAAAAACACTGTCGCGTGGGCCGATCATCCTGGTTATTTCGACTCGCCCGATTCAGCCAATTATTTCGTGTCTTTCGCGAAGAAGCAAGACGAGGGCGACACCGCCCGTAGCATCCTCTATCTGGGTCCACCCAGGGCCGACACGTTCGATCTCAACCTGCCCAGGCAACAGGCCAACCATCTAACGCTTCGGGCTTCGATGCGTCGACAGCAGCCGTTGTTCAGGATAGAGCAGTAGCGATGTTCGCCAGCCTGCACGGTGGCGGTCTACGCGGCGGCAGGCCCGGCCGGCTATTTCTGCGCGAGCTCTTTGTAGCGCAGCATGGCTTCGATGTAATAATAGTCTGCGTAGGTCAGCGGGACGTCGATCTCGGAATGGCCGGGCAGGTTGCCGACGCTATGCCTGAGGATGAACCCGCCGTTGGAACCTACTACGGCTTTGTAGTTGTTGGAGCTCAGGTTGACGATGATCTCTTCGGCGACATCCAGGTAGCTGCGGCCTTCGTGCGGGGCGACGTATTTGCTGAGCTCGATGAGGGCGGATGCCATGATCGCGGCGGCGCTGGCATCGCGCAATGGGCCACCCACCGCGGCGGTTCGCGCAGCCGCCGGCGCCCCCGCTGCTCCCGCGCCAGCGTTCGCGGGGGGAATGCCCGGGGCATTATAGTCCCAATAGGGGATCTTGTCGGCGGGCAGGTTGGGATTGGTGAGAATAAAGTGGGCAATATGGCGCGCCTGCTCCAGGTAGCGCGGGTCGTGGGTGTAGCGGTACACCATAGTATACCCATACAGGCCCCAGGACTGGCCGCGGGCCCAGGCGGAAGAGTCGGCATAGCCCTGCGCCGTTTTTTTCGCGATGATGCCGCCGGTGGCAGAATCGTAGTCTACGACGTGGTAAGAGCTGTAGTCGGACCGGAAATGATTGCGCATGGTCGTATTGGCGTGGGTTACGGCGATATGGGCGAACGAGGTGTCTCCGGTGACCTGGCTGGCCCACAATAACAACTCGAGATTCATCATATTGTCGATGATCACGGGGAAATGCCAGGGCTTGCTGTCCCATGATTTGATACAGCCCACGATGGGGTTGAACCGTGTCGAAAGCGAACGGGCGCTGTTCAGCAGGATGTCCTTGTACCGTGGGCTATCCAGCAGCCGCAGCCCGTTGCCGAAGCTGCAATACATCATGAAACCCAGGTCGTGGGTGGATTTGTTAAATTGTTCCGGTTCGAGCAGTTTCAGGCGGTTTTGCGCTTCATGAAGCAGGACCGTGTCGTGGGAGAATGAATATAAATAAAACAAGGTGCCGGAATAGAAACCGCTGGTCCACCAGCCGGCGTCGCTGGTCTCGAGCCTTTGGCTATTGGCGTACCAGGTCTTGGGTAAGCGGCCGGCGGGTACGTGGCTCATTAGTATTTCGTACTGATTGACGGCCTGGCGGAGGCTGCCATCGATGAGGCGGAGCAGGGCGGGCTTGGGTTCCAGCCGCTCGCCTCTTTGGGCGCGGACACTGGAAACGAGCATACAGCCAATCAAAAGGGAGGTGGCGAGTCGGTACATGCGGCAAAAATAGCGGAAACGGCTTATTTTTGCGACCATGGATGAAAAACTGGAGACCCTGGGCCAAGCTTTAGAGGGCGAGCTATACACCGATACGACCATGCGGACACTATATGCGACCGATGCTTCCGCTTACCGGGAGATGCCCCTTGCAGTAGCCGTACCCAAGACCATCGAAGACCTCAAGAAGCTCATTGCTTTTGCACATGAAGAGAAGACCTCGCTGATCCCGCGGACTGCCGGCACTTCCCTGGCGGGACAGGTTGTGGGTCACGGAATTGTAGTGGATGTCTCGCGGAATTTTACGAGCATATTGGAACTTAATGTAGAAGAGCGGTGGGTGCGCGTACAGCCGGGGGTGGTTCGCGACGAGCTGAATCTATTTCTGAAGCCTTATGGGTTGCTGTTCGGGCCGGAAACTTCCACTGCCAACCGGGCCATGATGGGGGGGATGGTGGGTAACAACTCCTGCGGGAGCAATTCGATCGTCTACCGGTCTACCCGGGAACACCTGCTGGAGGTCAAGGCCCTGCTCAGCGACGGCAGCGAAGCCGTTTTTGGGCGGCTGGATACGGAACAATTCCATGCTAAATGTGAAGGCCCCGGACTGGAGGGCAGCTTGTATCGGAATATCCGGAAACAGCTGAGCAATTATGAAAATCAGGTGGCTATCCGGGAGAACTTCCCCAAGCGGTCTGTCGAACGGCGGAATACCGGGTACGCGTTGGATCTTGTGCTGGAAACGGCGCCTTTTGTCGCGGGTAGCCCCGACTTCAACTTCTGTACCCTGATCGCCGGTTCCGAAGGCACCCTGGCCCTTCTCACCGAGATCAAGCTGGATCTGTCGCCTCTCCCCCCTAAAGAGACGGGGCTGCTTTGTGTCCATTTCAACAGCATCGACGAAGCCCTGCGGGCCAACCTGATCGCATTGCCCTATGGGGCGACGGCCAGCGAGCTCATCGACCATTATATCCTGGAGTGTACCAAGGACAATATCGAACAAAGTAAGAACCGCTTCTTCGTACAGGGCGATCCCGGCGCGATCCTGGTGATCGAATTCAAGAAGAACACGCGGGAAGAGATCCAAACGATCGCCGCCAAGGTAGAGGCGGAGATGCGGGCTGCCGGTCTGGGGTATCATTTTCCGCTGCTTTTCGGCGCCGATACGAACCGCATCTGGTCGTTGCGCAAGGCGGGATTAGGCTTGTTGTCCAACCTGCCGGGGGATGAAAAGGCGGTGCCCGTGATCGAAGATACGGCGGTGGATGTGCAGGATCTTCCGGCATATATCAGGGATTTCAATGAGATATTGAAGAAATACGGACTCTATTCGGTGCATTATGCCCATGCGGGTAGTGGGGAGCTTCATTTGAGGCCGATCATCAATCTGAAAACGGAGGATGGCAACCGGCTTTTTCGGGCGATCGCGGAGGAGATCGCCACCTTAGTTAAGAAATATGGTGGTTCGCTGAGCGGCGAGCACGGGGATGGGCGGCTGCGGGGCGAGTTCATCCCGCAAATGGTGGGCGAACGGAACTATGCGTTATTCAAGGAGATCAAGCAGACCTGGGATCCCGGGCATATCTTCAATCCGGGGAAGATCGTGGATACGCCGCCCATGAACACGCATTTAAGGTATACCCCGGGACAACAGACACCGGCCTTCCCGACGCTTTTTAGATTCCATGACCAGGACATCCTGCAACACGCCGAGCAGTGCAACGGTTCCGGTGATTGCCGGAAATCGCACCTCTCGGGGGGAACTATGTGTCCTTCCTTTATGGCTACCCGCAATGAAAAGGATACTACACGTGCAAGGGCGAATATCCTGCGCGAGTTCCTGACCCGCAGCGAAGGGGACAACCGGTACAACCATAAAGAGATCTATGACGTGATGGATCTCTGTCTCAGCTGTAAAGGTTGTAAATCGGAATGTCCTTCCAATGTGGACGTCGCGAAGCTGAAGGCGGAGTTCCTGCAACATTATTACGATGCGAATGGCGTCCCGTTCCGGAGCAGGATGATCGCCGGCTTTTCGCAGAGTTCACGGCTGGGTTCGATCGCTCCGGGCGTCTACAATTTCTTTGTACAATTGCCACTGGTGAAGAAGCTGGTGGGGTTTGCGCCGAAACGGTCGATGCCTTTGTTGCATAAGACGACACTGCGCCGCTGGTGGAAGAAGCAGGAGCAAAAGCAGGGAGGCAGGAAAGTTTATCTGTTCTGCGATGAATTCACCAATTACAACGATGTGGAGATCGGTATCAAGGCGGTTCGTCTGCTGGAACGGTTAGGCTACACTGTGGTGATCCCCGCGCATCTCGAGAGCGGCCGTACTTGGTTGTCCAAGGGGCTGGTGCGTAAGGCGAAGAAGATCGTTAACGAGAATCTGCGGCTCCTGGGGCCGGTGATCGGAGAAGATGCGCCGCTGGTGGGTATCGAGCCCAGCGCCATACTGACATTCCGCGACGAGTATCCCGATCTGGCGGACGATGGTTTGCTCGATGCTGCGCAGCGGCTGGCGGCGAACAGTTTTTTGATCGATGACTTTCTGGCCCGGGAGATCGAACAGGGCAGGATACGGGCAGAACAATTCACCACGGAAAAGCGTTCCGTGGTACTGCATGGCCATTGTCAGCAGAAGGCGTTGACGTCGGTGGCGGGGAGTGTGCGGGTGCTTTCGTTGCCCAGGAATTATACGGTGACCACGATCCCCAGCGGCTGCTGTGGGATGGCGGGATCGTTTGGTTACGAACGGGAACATTACGACCTGTCGCAGAAGATTGGCGAGCTGGTGTTATTGCCCACCGTGCGGAAGCAGGGTGAAGAGGTGATCATCGCGGCGCCCGGCACGAGCTGCCGGCATCAGATCAAGGACGGAACGGGTCGTAAGGCCCAGCACCCGGTGGAAATATTATACGAAGCACTAGTGAATCAATAAAGATCAAACATGGCGCTGAGCAAGCAGAAAATAGATCCATCACTCAAGATCAATAACGATACCGGTTTCGGTACGAATGCCGCCAATTATGGAGGCAGGTTCATCAACCGGGACGGGACCTTCAATCTCAGGAAGGAGGGGATGCCTTTTCTGAACCGCTTCAGTATTTATCACAGCATGCTGAGCATGCCGCGGTGGAAATTCATCGGGCTGATCCTCTGCTCCTATCTCAGCGTCAATCTCGTGTTTGCCATCGTCTATCTTTCTGTGGGTATCGATCAGCTGCAGGGGGTCGTCGCCACAACGGATTGGGGGAAATTCAAAGAAGCGTTTTTCTTTAGTACGGAGACCTTTACCACGGTGGGTTATGGCCGGGTGAACCCGGTGGGCGATGGCGCCAATGTGGTGGCCGCCATCGAGGCGATGTGCGGATTCCTTTCGTTTGCGTTGGCGACAGGCCTGATCTTCGGGCGTTTTTCGCGGCCTAAGTCTTTTTTGATCTTCAGTGATCTCGCGCTGATCAGTCCGTACCAGGATAAGACGGCGCTGATGTTCCGTTTTGCCCCTTACAAAGACAATCATACCCTCACCGATGTCCAGATCCGGGTCAATATCGGTTTAAAAGTGCAGATGGATGGGAATGCGGAATACCGCTATTACGACTTGAACCTGGAACGGAACAAGGTCGAGAGTTTGCCGATGAACTGGACGGTGGTGCATCCCATCGATGATAAGAGCCCGTTTCTCGGTTTTACCCCTGAAGACATGGTGGCCTCGGACGTGGAGCTGTACGTATTGATCCGGGGTTTCGACGATGTCTATTCCAATTTCGTCCAGCAACGTACCTCTTATACCTACCAGGAGATCAAATTCAACGGAAAATTCGTTCCAATGTACCGTGAAAGTGAGGACGGGAAGACCACTATCCTGGAATTGCACAAGCTGAATGCCTACGAAGAGGTATTCAGAAAGGGGGAATAAAGCAACGTTTACACTAAACCTGCCGTAACAAGACAGGTCCAAAGGGATCAACCAACCGCCATTGTTGAAGAAAATTGTCAAAATAGCTATCCCAACCCTTTTGTTGCTGGCGTCTGTGCGGGCTCACGCGCAAAATGCCAACAACCAGGTCGATCTGGTAGATATCGGCCGCAGCTTCATGAGGGGACGAAAGCTGACACGGAAGGATACGGTTCAGCAAAAGGTGGGAAAGCTCCACATTTCGGCGTTACCGGTGGCGGGCTATACCTTGCAAACGGGTTTTGCGGGGGTGCTCAGCTCCAATTTCGCTTTTTATACCAGCGAGCATAGTCAGGCGAACATGTCCAATGTGCTCACCAGCATCACGTACAGCCAGTACAAGCAGGTGATCTTCCCCATTCAGGCCAATATCTGGACCAGGGGCAACAAGTATAATATCCAAACGGACTGGCGGTATCTCGTCTATCCTTCGTTGACCTACGGGCTGGGTGGAAATACCTCTTCCGACAGCGGGTACAATATCGATTATGGCTATCTGCGGTTGCATCAGGCCATTTTGCGGACGGTGGCCCGGGACTTTTACCTCGGCGTGGGGTATGATCTCGATTATTTCTGGAATATCCGGGAGATCGATCCGCCGGCGGGGAAGACCGACTTCCAGCGATATGGGCTTAGGAAGACGGAGACGGCATCGGGCGTTTCGTTGCATTTGCTATTCGATAACCGGCGCAATCCCATTAACCCTGAAAAGGGCAGCTATCTCAGCGTGACCTACCGGCCCAATTTCACTTTTCTGGGCAGCGATAATAACTGGCAGTCTTTGCTACTAGATGCGCGGGAGTATGTGCGGTTCCCCGGAAGTACCCATAACGCGTTTGCGTTCTGGAGCTATGACTGGCTGACGGTGGGCAATGGCAATCCCCCCTATCTCCTGTTGCCCAGTACGGGATGGGATGCTTACAGCAATACGGGCCGGGGATATATCCAGGGACGTTACCGGAGCAAGAACATGCTGTACCTGGAGTCGGAGTACCGTTTTGGCATTACTGCGAATGGGTTGCTGGGAGGTGTGGTCTTCGCCAATGCCCAAAGTTTTACGGAACCTTCTTCGGGGCAATTTGCCTATCTCATACCGGGTTATGGGGCCGGGGTGCGGATAAGCCTCAACAAATTTTCGCGGACGAATCTATGTGTCGATTATGGCTGGGGCATCCATGGGTCGGGTGGTTTTTTTGTAAATCTGGGTGAAGTTTTTTGATTAACTTCCCTTTATGAGAAAATTACCCGCACTGCTGACAGCGTTGACGCTGACCATAACCTGCTATTGCCAGCAACGGAATCCACGTCTGGCCAATGCTTCCCGTTACGAAAAGAATGGATGGATCTATGTGCATCTCGAGGGCGCCCCGAGAGATATCGGCTATCAGCATGGGTATCTCCTGGCGGCAGAGATCGATGATCTCATCAGGGGTTTCAAGGTGACGCTGCCGCATACGTCAGGTAAGGACTGGGCTTTTTATCGTGCCGCGGTAGGGAAACTGGGATTCTGGGATAAGATCGATAAGGAATACCAGGAGGAGATCACGGGTATCGTAGAAGGGATGAAGGATAAAGGGAAACATTATGATGTCACCGACCTGGTGGTGTTGAATGCGAATATCGAGCTGTCGCAATATTATGTTCCGATGCTGGAAGAGAAGGCGCATCCGGGGTCGACGGCGGCCAACAACAAAGCGCCGGGGAATTGCAGCGGGTTTATCGCCACGGGAAGCTATACGGCGGATGGGAAGATCGCGATAGGCCATAACAACTGGACGGATTATATGGATGGGGAGCGGTGGAATATCATCGCGGATATCGTCCCGCAAACGGGAAATCATATCATCATGGATTGTTTGCCGGGCTTGATCCATAGCGGGGATGATTTCGTGGTCAGCGCCGGCGGCATCCTGATCACGGAAACGACGATCACAGGGTTCAAAGGGTTTGATGTGAAAGGTGTTCCTGAATTCGTCAGGGCGAGGAAGGCGGCGCAGTATGCCAATAGCATCGATGATTTTGTCGCGATCATGACGGCGGGGAACAATGGGGGTTATGCCAATGACTGGCTGGTGGGAGATATCAAGACGGGGGAGATCGCGCGGCTGGAGCTGGGACTGAAAGATCACCGGGTCTGGCGAACCACGGACGGGATATACGTAGGATCCAATTTCCCGCTGGATGAAAAGCTGATCAAGGACGAGACGACCTTTGATCCGAATGACAGTACCAGTTCACCCAATAGCCGGCGGCGGCGGTGGGAGGCGTTGACTGCCCAGTACAAAGGTAAGATCGATGCGGAAACGGGCAAGACCATCGAGGGCGATAGCTATGATGAATTGACCAAGGCGCGGGAGGCCAACCGGTGTGTGATCGCGGGCCGGGTGGATACCGATCCCAAGGGTTGTCCGGAATGGAGCTGGCCGCCGTATTTCCCTGGTGGGACGGTGCAGGCCAAGCTAACGACGAGTGATTTGGCCAGGGGCATGCAATTCTGGGCGCATATGGGCAATCCCAATGGGGATGATTTCCTGGCGGCACCGTTCTTTGCCGCGCATCCGGAGTATCAGTGGGAGGAGAGGGTGCTGCATGATATGAAGGCGTATCCTTGGACGCTGTTTGGCGGCGCCGGGCAATAAATTGGGGTAACGTGTCGGTGGGCAGGCCCGCACATTACCCCGTGAAGTTCGACAGGCTTTTGATGCCAATGCATTAAAGGCCGCGCAGGGAGACGTTACTTCAGACATGCCGCCTCCGGCGGCCTTGGTCTGTAGAGGTTTAACACAGGAAATAATTTGTTTTGTGGCGAAGCATCTGATTTGCCACAAATTGTATACCATAAAACATGGTATTTTCGAATTCGTCTCGATTTTATTGCACTATTTTGATCCGGATCACGCAGAAACTGTGCATTGGCAGAGTTGGGGTTAGTTTTTTACCCTTACAGAGTATAATGGTTTCTATAGGTTGGATCTTTGTGGGGCTATCCAATGAGTTAACGTCTTCCAGGTTGCCCGTCAGCGTTTTGCAATGAGCCTGCGGGCCGGTCCTGCGGACGCCTGCCAGGTTGATGACCGGATGTTGGGCCTGGCCGGATGTGTTTACTAATTTAATAATCAATTCATGTGATGCGCTGTCGATGCAGGCGGAGCCGTATAGGCTGTCCTGTCCTTCCAGCGGTTTTTCCATCGGCCGCATCTGGTAGGGATCGGTCCTTGGCCCTACTTTAGCATACCCAAGCAAGGGGACGACCACGGAACCTTTGTTAGTGGAGTACAGCTTTTGGACGTAGTAGTCGGGGGTACCGTAGGACCGGAGGTTATCGAACCAGATGAGATCGGGGGTCCATTGCCAGCCGTCGACGTGGGCGAATAACGGGGCGTAGGAGGCCATCTGGACAACGTCCGCGTTGCGTTCGAGACCCGTCATGAACGCGGCTTCCGCCATGGCGCATTGCCAGTTGTTGCGATTGGCAGGCGACACGGTGTGGTCACTTTGGGCGGCGTATTCACCGGCGAAGATCTTCGGTCCGTTGCGGTCGTAGTGATCGTAGCGCCCGACGTTCTGAAGGAACCATTCCGGATTGCGGTAGTAGTGTTCGTCGAGGATATCGGCGTTCAGGCGACGGAGGGTATCGTTGAGAAAGTCGAATTTATCGCCATTGGGGTCCGGGCCGGTGCTGTTGACGAGGCGGATATCGGGATAGCGGCTTTTGATAGCCCTGGAGAAGGCGAGATAGCGTTCGACATACTGCGGGCCCCATTGTTCGTTGCCGACGCCCATCATTTTAAGGTGAAAGGGTTGGGGGTGGCCCATGGCGGCTCTCAGGCCACCCCATCGGGTATCCGTGGCGCCGTTAGCGAATTCGATGAGGTCGAGGGCGTCCCGGATATAGGGGTCGAGATCGCCGGTGGGCACGACCTCGGCGGTGTTGAACTGGCAGGCCATGCCGCAGTTGAGGATGGGCAGCGGTTCGGCGCCGATGTCTTCGGCGAGCTGGAAATATTCGAAGAAGCCGAGGCCGAAGGATTGGAAGTAATCGGGTGTGAGCCGGTGGGCAAATTCGGTGTTCCAGCGGTTGATGATCAGCTTGCGATCCTCTACCCTGCCGACGGTCTTTTTCCACTGATACCTGTTAGCAAGGTCGCGGCCTTCGACGATGCAGCCGCCCGGGAAGCGGATGAAGCCGGGGTGGAGGTCGGCAAGAAGCTGCACGAGGTCGGCGCGGAGGCCGCCGGGCCGCTGCTTCCAGGTATGTTGGGGGAAGAGGGAGAGCATGTCGAGGTCTACCGATCCCTGACCTTCGAACCCGATGTAGAGTTGGGCGTGGGGTTCGGTGGCGGAGGCGGTGAAGCTGACGGTGTCGTGTTGCCAGGGGGCAGGAAAGGCGGCGGGGGGATCGCCGGCGGCGTTGGCTGGGTTTGTGGCGTTGGCTGGGTCTGTGACGTTGGCTGGGTTTGTGATGTTGGCTGGGTTTGTGACGTTGGCTGGGGGCAGTGGCAGCCGGGTTTCGCCGATGACTTTTCCCTCCGGGGTTTGTAATTGGAGATGAAGGGTCAGCGGGGTGCCGGAGCGGGGCCGGGCCCAGACGGAGAAATGGTAGGTCTCGTCCTTTTTGATGCCCATGCCGCGGAAGCCTTCGTTGGAAAGGCCATATGGATTACCGGTAGTATGGGTTACGCGAATGAAACGGGGGTTGTCGGGGCTCTCGGCGGAGCGGTTGAGGACGAGGATCGTGCCATCGACGGGAACCGTGGTGTGCTCCTTCCAGCCCATCAAGGGCATGTTGAACTCGAAAGAACGATTCTTGATCAGCTCAGCATAGAGGCCGCCGTCCGCAGCCATATTGATGTCCTCGAAAAAAATCCCCCACATGGTCGGCCGGATGGCCGCGCCGGGTTTCCCGGCATCGACGACAAGCTGTTGAGCGTCAGCCCTGAACAGCAAGAGTATTGCGAGCAAAAAAAGGCTTATCCGCCGGTTACGTTTCGGTTGTTCGTGTTTACTAATCATAGCCATTATTCCTTATTAAAATGTGCTCCAATGACTGATACCCGTGATCTTCGTACCGAGAAACTAATGCAATTCGAGCAATTCATCGATCAGTACTACCCTTCGATCTTTGCCGGGGTGCAAAAACTGAGTGGCCCTGCCGATAACATAGTGCTCGAAAAGCTGACCGTAGAGATCTTTGTCGATCTCTGGGAAAACAGCGAAGAACTCTTCACCCCACTGCGCAAGCCCGCCATGGTCTACAAGACGCTCGTCAAACACGTCGTGGAGTACCTCAAGAAACAGGGCAACGAAACGCAATTACAACTTTTGCAAAATACGCTGCTTATTGACCCTGAGCAGTTCGCGTGAGGGGGGATTGCCCGTGCTTTTCTCCCCCCGGCAACAATAGTCGAAAGATACGAAGAGAAAATAATACTTGTCTTTTTTACATATAAAAGGCGCTTCGATCGCGGCGTCGCCTGCGGCTTTTTCGGGGGGGTGTCAAAGATCCGCCAGATCGATGATGTGATTCTGCAGTGCAAAGCGTATGATGCCGGCGATATTGCGGGCGCCGATACGTTTGGTGATATTGCTGCGATATTGTTCGACGGTGCGTTCCGAGAGGAAGACGAGGTCGCTGATCTCGCGGGCGTTCTTTTGCTGGCAGATCAGCCGGATGATCTCTATTTCTTTGGAGGAGAAGCCGGTATTGGCGACGATGAGGCGTGGATGTTCCTCTTCCGGAAAGACCCGGTGGATGATATGGATGCGGGCTTCGCGGCAGAAATATTCTTTCCCGTCCAGCAGGGTAGTCACCGCTTTGACAAATTCGGTATCGTCTTCGCTTTTAACGAGGTAGCCGTGGACGCCGGCATTGAACATTTTGAGTACGGCGGCGGAGTAGGCATTAAAGGAATAGGCGAGGATGCGGGTGCCGGGGCTGCGGTATTTGATCTCGCGGACAATGGCATCGCCGCTGAGGTCGGGCAGGACGACGTCTACGATCACCAGGGAGGGTTGGTGTTTGATGGCCAGTGTGGTACCCGCGGCCCCGGTGTTGGCGTGCAGGAACTCGCGGAACCGATGGCCGATCAGCAGGCGTATACCGTTGACGATCATATTGTGATCGTCGATCACCAGGATGGAGTCATATGCTTTCGTCAGATCGTTCATATTAATGGGATCGAGATTTGGATGGAATAGCCGCGGGGCCAGGAATTGTTCAACAGGAAGATGCCTTGCAGACCGGCGACCCTTTCGCGGATGTTTTGCAGACCGATACCGGCGGGGTTGCCGGACGGCTGCATGCCCGCGCCGTCGTCGGAATAGTGCAGGAGGAGATCCGGGCCGAGGGTTTTTATTTCCAGATGGATCTTTTTGCAGGCGGCATGTTTTATCGAGTTACCGATGAGCTCGCGGGTGATCTTGAGCAGATCCGTGTATTGGATATGGCTCAGGGGCCGATGGGTATTCTCCGTTCTCAGGGTATAGCCGGTGCCGGTGGACTCCTTTATTTTCTCGAGGAGGGTGGCATTCTCTCCTGCCAGGTCGCCGATGGTTCCCAGGTGGTTCGATTTGAGGTCATGGGAGATGGCGCGGACCTCGTTCATTATCCGGGCGATGTGGGTCTTGAGTTCGGCGAGACGGTCGGAGGGATGTTCGTCGAGCGCTTTTTTTACCAGCGCATTAGCGTAGATGAGCATGGGCCCGATGTCGTCGTGGAAATTGCGGGCCAGCGAGATCTGCAGGTTGAGCAGGCGTTGACGTTCGCGTTCGCGGTTGACGATGAAGAGGGCGCCACCGGCGACGACCAGCAGCGAGATGATGAAATAGAGATAGAGGTTTGCTCTTTCCGCCCGGCGTTTCTTTGCTTCGGACCGGAGCATTTCGGCGTGGGCATTGTCCGCTTCGGCAAGGGCGTAGAGGTTGTTCTCTTTGTCCGCGCTCACGGTATAGAAGGCGGAATCGCGCATTTCGAACGCATTCCGGAGCTGACGATAGGCCTCTGCGTAGTGTCCTTCGTCGCCGAGGAGGTAGGCTTCGTTTGCGACTATGAACACCCTGTCCGTGGTGGATTCGCGGGCGTTCGCCCCTATGCCTTCGAGCAGTTGCAGGTAATGGCGAATACTGTCCGGCTTATGCAGACCGGAGTAGAAATCCACGGCCTCCTCGTAAAGGCCGCTGCTATAATCGGCCCGCATGTGTTCCGGGAAGGCCGTATCCCTGACGTCGGCGATGGCGAGATCGAGCAGCCGGGCGGCTTCTGCCGGGTTCCTGGCGGACTGTTCTTTAAAGGCAATGCTATGCTCCAGGTAATCGAAGGGTTTCCGGTAGGCCAAATAGCGTCCGGGCTGCCGGCGCATCCTGTCGAGGATGGCGCGGGCGAGCTGAACGGTCTCGTCCATATGGGCGGTATCGTTCTTTTTGTAGTAGGTGAATTCGGCGACCTGAAGGATACTGAGCGCCACGAAGGCCTGTTCTTTGCTGAGTTTTCCGGCGGCGGCGTTTGCCGGCATCGTCCTGAGTACAGAAAGGAGCGTCTCGTATTTCTGGATGAGGCGGTTGTAATCGCGGTTCCCGAAATATACGAACAGGGCGAACATATCGCCGTGGGAGAGACCGCCTTTTTCGAACAGGCCGGCGCTGATCCTTTCGGTATTGTTCTTTTCCGAGTAATAGATGGCGCTGCCCAATTTTTTGGTATTCGCGGCATTGAGCGCCATGAAGGTGTAGTAATATGCTTTATACCGGCTGGGTTGCGGATCGGTGAAGGCGATGTCCCGGTAAGCGGAAAGCCATTGGGGGAGGCTGTCTTCCTGTTCCAGGAAGGGGACGAGGGAGTCCATGGATCGTAAATAATCGGTATCTTTCAGCTGATGCGTGCGCCACTGGCCGGAGAGAACTGCCAAACGCCCTTTTAGCGAGTCAGCGCTCTGGCTCCGGGCAGTGCCGGCAATCAGGAGGAACAATAAGCAGTAAGTTATAGGGTTCGACGGCCTCATACCCCTAATATAGTACTTGTTCTATCACATTTGCGGAAAATTCAGTAGTTTTTTGTCTATCCTGTAAGCTACGTTATCTTACCCTGCCTACAAATCCCATAACGATTGAAAGAATTTATAGCGTCCTATTATCAGCAGGTGTTCACCTCGGTTGAGCGGCTTGCCCTGCCGGGTGACGAGCGGGAGGTCGATATGCTTACGAGGGAGATACTGAGCGATCTCTGGGAGCGAAAGGAGCAATTGGATGCGGAGGTGCGGAAGGGGGTATTTATTTATAAGGTTGTGCTTGGCCATGTATTTTCGTATCTCAAGGCCAATGGGGAGACGGGTAAGATCGAGCACCTGCAAAAGATCCTGCTGATCCACCCGGTGCATTATCAGCTGCCGGAGGTGAAAAACGAAGACTCTCTAAAGACGCGGTAGCGTCTTTGTCCGAAGGGTAGACTTTATTTAGCGGCAAGTCCTTTCTTAAAAAATTTCTTGACTAGAAAACTGGTGGCGATGCCGGCGGCCATCTTCAGGAGGCTGGTCTTTGCATCCCCCCTTCCCGTGAAGAGATGGCTGAAGAGGTTTCTGACGATGTTGGCCGGTTTGAGCCGATCCGCCAGCTGCGCTACCCGGTTGCGCATGTGTTGTTCGTTGACGTAGTTCTGATGTTCCAGATCGCGTATTGCTTCCCGTAATTGTTCGATGGTAGTGATCTTCGCCATGCACGTTATTTAAGGATCTTGCGAATAAGCATATTGCTGAAGGGGTCTTTGAGCCAGCGGCGACGACCGGCGAAAAGGATCAGCGCCACGACGCAGTAAACACCGCCCATGATAAAGAAGCCATAGTAGCTTTTCCCCAGCCAATCGCCGATGAGCAGGGCTAAACCAATGCTGAATATGATGACCACGAATGACACAACCATGATCATTGCGAGGCCGGCCACCAGTTCTCCCGAGACGTCGGCGAGACTTTCGATGCCCTTGTACTTCCACAGGGTAGTGCGGGTTTCGATGAAGTCGCCGGCGTCGGAGAGAAGAATATCAAGGTCTGTAGGTTGGTCTTGCATTATGACTGCATTATGATATTGGGTTTCTGGTTTTGCTGAAGGTGCTTTTTACACCGTCCACTACATCGTTGAATTTGTCTTTGACCGTGTCACCGAATTCGGAGAGGCTATCGCCCAGATCGTTGCTTTTTTCGACGATCCGCTTCCGGGTTTCCGAGCCTTTATCGGGGGCCATCAGAATGCCGAGTGCGCCGCCAACGGCCGCACCTACGAGAAACCCTAATAGGATCTTTGAGTTGTTATTCATATTTCTTGGTTTTTGACGTGTACTTTCCTGAGGTAGTCAAAATTCCTTGCCAGTTTTCATAAAAGGGGGAAAATCATCCGGCAGGGCAGTTAGATGTGCAAATTATTCTACATTATGAGTACGGGAACGGGTGATCTTCGGGGGTAACGAATATGGTATCATTCTGGTGATTGAGGAGGTATGCAAAACGGAACTATCTTACAATTTTTTCATTGGTACTATCCCAGTGACGGCAGCCTTTGGAACAAGCTGGCTTCGGAGGCCAGGCGGCTGGCGGATATGGGCTTTACGGCGATGTGGCTGCCCCCTGCCAGCAAGGGCACCAATGGAGGATATTCCGTGGGATACGATATCTATGATCCGTACGATCTTGGCGAATTCGATCAAAAAGGTTCTGTCCGTACTAAATACGGTACGAAGGAAGAGCTGCTGGCGGCTATCGGGGCGGTGCACGAGGCGGGTATGCAAGTGTATGCGGATATCGTCCATAACCACCTGGCCGGCGCCGACGAGCCGGAGCTGATCAAAGTCCGGAAGGTCGATCCGGAAGACAGGACCAAATTCATCAGCGAGCCATTTGAGATCGAAGCCTATACCAGGTTCACCTTTCCGGGGCGAAAGGGGCAATATTCCGGTTTTATCTGGGATTTCCATTGCTTCACGGGCGTCGATTATGACAACAAGACCAAGGAGACGGCAATCTACAGTATTCTCAATGATTATGGTGAAGGATGGGAAGAGGTTGTCGATGATGAAAAGGGCAATTACGATTACCTGATGTATGATGACATCGAATTCCGTAACGAATATGTGCGGGAAGAGTTGAAGAAATGGGGAGAGTGGTTTTACCGTGTCACTTCTTTCGATGGGATGCGGATCGATGCCGTCAAGCATATCACCCCGCAGTGGGAGAACGAGTGGTTGGACCACATGCGGCAGTTTACCGGGAAAAATTTCTTTGCCGTAGGTGAGTACTGGACGCCCGGGAATCTGCCCTTGAAATATATCGAGGCTACGCAGGGGCGGATGTCACTTTTCGATGCGTCGTTGCACCACAACCTCGAAGCAGCTTCGAAGCAGGGGCGGGATTATGATCTGAGGACGATCTTTCACGACACGCTGGTGGCTGTTCGGCCAGACCTGGCCGTAACCGTAGTAGGCAATCACGACACGCAACCGTTGCAGTCGCTTGAAGCCCCTGTAGACCCCTGGTTCAAGCCGTTGGCCTATGCCTTGCTGCTGTTGAGGGAAACGGGCTATCCGTGCGTTTTCTATCCTGATCTTTATGGAGCGAAATATACCGACAAGGGTCATGACGGGAAGGAATACGAGATCTATATGCCGGGGGTTGAAAGTATCGAGAGGCTGGTGCAGGCGAGGAAGCGTTTTGCATATGGGCTTCAACGTGATTACCTGGATCATGCCAATTGTATCGGCTGGACAAGGGAAGGCGACGCAGAGCATGCGGGTTGTGCGGTTATCTTAAGTAATGGGGAAGACGGATTCAAGACGATGGAGATCGGGAAACGATATGCCGGGAAGATCTTTGTCGATTACCTGGGCAAGCATCCCGGAAAAGTGACGATCGATGCCGAAGGCAAGGGTGAGTTCCATGTGGGAAGCCGGGCGGCGTCGGTGTGGATCGAACAAGGTATTTAGTGCCCGATACGTACCCGGGGTATTGTGATAACGGAGGGAGGCTGGACAATATGAAAACAAGTATTAAAAAGCTAAAGAAGCGGATAGCTGATCTCGACAAGGCCAACAAAGAGCTGATGCAGCTGCGTAGCGCAGAAAAATTTGCGGCGACGGGGAGAATTGCGCGGACGATCGCGCATGAGATCCGGAACCCGCTGACGAATATCAACCTGGCGGTAGAGCAGCTACAGTCGGAACTCGACGGGCATTTTGCCAGGAGTGCAGAGCTATTGCTGGGAATGATCCACCGGAACAGTGATCGCATCAACCTGCTGATCACGGATCTTTTGAACTCGACTAAGTTCTCGGATCTCCGGTACCAGGAAATTCCGACGAATACGCTGGTGGAGCAGACGCTGGAGCTGGTAAAGGACAGGATACTGGTCAACCATGTAACCGTTGTCCGGGATCTTGGCGAGATGGGGTGTCTTGTCTCGGTGGACATACAGCGCATGAAGATCGCCTTGCTGAATATCATCGTCAATGCGCTGGAGGCTATGGAGCCGGGCAACGGCGTTCTGGAGATAAGGACCTATGCCGGTGAGGGCAAGTGTTTTATCGTGATCAGGGATAATGGACCGGGGATCGATGAAGACGCCTTATCGAAGGTCTTCGAGCCCTATTTTACGACTAAGGTGGCAGGAACGGGTTTGGGCCTTACCAGTACCCAGAATATCATTCTGAATCACAATGGGGCCATCACGCTGGAGAGTAAGAAAGGGGAAGGGGCGCAGTTCACTATCGAGCTGGAATCGACGTGAAGAGTTTATCTATGGCGTCGTTGATCATCTTGCGATTCAGCGGTTTGGCCACGAAGAGGTCTACCCCACCCTCGTAAGCCTGTCTTCTTTCGACGGCGCCGTCGTGGGCAGTGATCATGATCACTTTAACACCGGGATAGTTCTTCTTGATAAAAGGGATAAAATCCAACCCGAAGCCATCCGGCAGGTGATTATCAAGAAAGAGGATAGCGGGTGGATCGTTCTGAAGCGCGATCGCGGCATCGGAAAGCGTATTCACAAAGCCGGTTAAAAAATTTCGTTGTTTCAACATTCCGCTGAGCAAATAACAAATATCCAATTCATCGTCTACGATCAGGACTTTATTAGTTTCTGTCATAATAATTGTTTCCACTTAACCTTCGATTTCTAATGTCTGTCCTAACCAACGGGCCGCCTTCGGCGGCCCAAGATAGGACCCCAACAATTTTACATAACTAAATATTTACAATTTTATTGCCACGAAAATTCCGGGCCAATCCCCCCTTCAAATCGCCCGGCATCGCTTTTATTCCTACGATATAAGGGTATTTTCCTGGTTTCGGTAATAAGCAATTCCCCAAAATGGGGAAAATAGTACACATAAACCGCAAATCTGCCTGTTTACCAAGGCACTGGAATTTGGCAGGGTTTAGGGAATAGTGTCCGAGGATAATTACCTTATTTCCAGTAATTTTATTTTGAAAATATCAGTTTATGAAGCGAATTCTGATCATTGACGACGATATGGACATGTGCAATCTACTCGGCCGTTTCCTTCAAAAAAAGGGTTATGAGACGGAGGCTAGTCATAGCGGCGGCAAAGGCATCGCGAAATTCAAAGAATCCAAATTCGACATTGTGTTGTGTGATTTTCGGTTAGGGGATAAGGAGGGGCGTGAAGTGTTGAAGGAGATCAAGCAACTGGATCCATATGCCATCGTCATTATCATCACCGGTTATTCCGATATCAAGACGGCAGTGGACGTCATCAAGGCCGGTGCATTCGATTATATTACCAAGCCATTGATCCCGGAAGAAGTATTGAATGTGATCGGCCGGGCGTTACAGCAGTCTTCGGAAGGCGCCGGTGAATCGCCGAAACCGGCGGCGACCGCCGCTCAAGCGCTGAGAAAGCCGGGCAAGCCCTCAGCGGAAGAAGAATTCCTTGTGGGCCAGGCGCCTGCCACGAAGGAGCTTTATCGCCAGATCGAGCTGGTGGCGCCCACCAACTACAGTATCATTCTTTATGGGGAAAGTGGAACGGGGAAGGAGGTGATCGCACGGACCATTCACGCAAACAGCGCCCGAAAGGACAAGCCGTTCATCGCCATGGATTGCGGGACCTTGTCCAAGGAACTGGCGGGCAGCGAGCTTTTCGGTCATGTCAAGGGTGCGTTTACAGGCGCCCTGGGAGATAAAGAGGGGCATTTCGAGCTGGCCAATGGCGGCACCTTGTTCCTCGATGAGGTTGCCAACCTCAGCTATGAGATCCAGGCGGCTTTGCTGCGGGTCATCCAGGAACGCAAATTCAAGCGGGTGGGCGGTGTAAAAGAAATGGAAACGGATGTACGGATCATCGTCGCCTCGAATGAGAATCTGCAGGAGGCTTATCGGAAAGGAAGATTTCGCGAGGATCTGTTCCACCGGTTCAATGAATTTTCGATCGTGTTGCCGGCTTTCCGTCACCGCAGGGAAGATATACCGTTATTTGCCGATTTCTTCCTGGCAAAGGCTAACAAGGAGCTGAATAAGGAAGTAGAAGGGTTCGATCCCGAAGTGATGCAGATCTTTATGAACTACTCCTGGCCGGGCAATCTACGGGAGTTCCGGAATGTTATCCGTCGCGCGGCGTTGCTGACATCCTCGGGCAAGGTCAACGCGCGGGTGTTGCCTGCGGAGATCGTGGACACCAATGGCTATGCGCAGAATTTTTTACCACAGCCGGAGGCGCCGGTGGTAACAGCCGTCCATCATCCGATAGTTCACAAGGAGACCGATCTCAAGAATGCGGCGGCGCAGGCGGAGTACGATACGATCATGAATGTGCTGAAGCAGGTGAACTACAATAAGTCCAGGGCGGCGGAGATCCTCAAGATCGATCGAAAGACGCTCTATAATAAGATAAAGAGTTATCAACCCTAGTATACCGTGATCGCGACACGCTCGGTGGTGTGCGCGCTGAAATAGCCCAGGGCGCCGTTCGAGATATTGCCCACGGGGTTGGCCGGCGTCACCGATTGAAAATTGTTATTCCCCGTTACATTCAACAACGTGTAGAAATAATTGTAGGTATTCCGGTCGATACAATCCATGTTGAGGACCAGGGTATCGTTCTTTTGCAGGTAGGCGCTATCGTTGTATAACGGGTCCTGGATATAACGGCCGTCCGAAAGGCGGTCTTCGAAGACAAAGATGTTCGGGATCTGCCTGCTGTTGACATATTCCGTGAACATATAGTAATTCCCGAGGCCTATGGGATCCTGGAAATTGACGATGGCATTGATCTCCAACTGATTGTTGAAATTCACATTTTCCGCGAACGTGATCGAATCCAGGGACACCCGTTTGGGCATCGTGGAACCGGCAGTATATTGCCGGCCATCGACATTTACCAGCATTCCATAGGTATGCCCGGAGACGCCGACGAAGTCGGTGGTAAGATATACGCCTGAATCCGCCTGGATCAACTTTTCGGTTATGCCATTGGTGCTGTCCGTGATGAAGACCGTGGCATTGGTCACGGGCGGATAGACATTATCGGCCGAGAAATCCACCGTTTTAGAGATCTTTACTTTATAAGGACCGCCGGCATCGGTGACGTTGCCTTCGATCACGATCTGGGGGGACGTGCTTTTGAGGTCAACATTTATGACCTTTTTGCAGGCCGATGCGAATATTAGCGTCAACAAAAATCCGGATGCGGTTGTCCTGGTCATCGGTCAAAATTTAAAATTATAGGTTACCGAAGGCACGAACCGGAATAGGGAATATTGCAGTGCCTGCGTTTTGGTGGGATCGTTGGGATCGGTTTGGAAAACGATGCTATAGGCGTTTTCACGGCCATAGAGGTTATAGATGGAAAAGGTCCAGCTGCCCGCGAATCTTTTCCTTTTCTTACCCTGCAAAGTCGCAGCCACGTCCATGCGATGATAGGCCGGCATCCGGTAGGCGTTGCGTTCGGTATAATAAAAAGCCGTTTGGCCATCGATGTTATATTTTCCATTGGGCCAGGTAACCGCGTTACCGGTATAATAGACCCAGGTAGCGGAAATGGTCCATCTAAGGCCGGCCTGGTAGATGCCTACCAGCGAGATATCGTGGGTGCGGTCTTGTTTCCCAGGGTACCAGTTGTTTTGGTTGACACCATCGATCCTGAGCTCGGTGCGCGACAGTGTATAGCTTAGCCAGCCGGTGAATTTGCCTACCTTTTTTTTGAGGAAGAGTTCGAGACCGTAGGCGCGGCCTTTCCCGAAGAGCAGCTGCGATTCCACGTTCTCGTTGGCGATGAGCTGCGCACCGTTCTTATAATCGATCTGGTTTTGCATCGATTTATAATACGTTTCCACGGAAAACTCGTAGCTGTTGTGGTTGAAATTCCTGAAATAGCCGATGGATCCCTGGTCTGCGATCTCGGGTTTGACATTGTTGCTGCTGGGGATCCAGAGATCGGTGGGATTGGAGGATGTGGAATTGGACAGGAGGTGCAGTACCTGGGTGTTGCGGTTATAAGAGACCTTGACTGAGCTTTCTTCGTTGAGCTGGAAGCTTACGGAGAAGCGGGGTTCCAGGTTGGTATACGTCTTTACGATGTTGTTGCTATTGTAATGTGCCGTGTCGGTAGCATTGCCGGCACTGTCGTAGGTATAGAAATCACCGGGGCCGAGGACCATAAAATTACTTGCTCTAAGACCATAGTCGAAATGCAGCTTATCCGTGGGTGACCATTGGTGCGAGATGTAGACCGCATTTTCGAGGCTATATTTATTTTGCAGGGTGAGGGAATTGAAGCTGGCTCCCGAAGAGGCATTGATGATGCCTGGGGCGATGGCATGATGGGTGACGCTGAAACCGAAATCGATCTTGTTGTCCGCATCGACAAAATACTGCAGGTCCTCTTTAAGATCTGCGTCGCGGATATTCGAGGTGAAGCCGATATTATTGTTTTCGCTATTGATCCTGATCTTATAGCTATACTTGCTGAAGATGAGCGAGGTATTGGAGAAAAGGCGGTTGCTGAAGACGTGATTCCAGCGGGCCGTACCGGTGGCGTTGCCGTAGTCGATGCCGAATGTATTTCCGAAGGCAAGGTTGTCGCGGCCGAAATAGCCGGAGAAATAGATATGGTTCTTCTCGTCGAACTTGTAATTTGCTTTTATATTCAGATCATAAAAATACAGGCTGTTGTCGTTTACCGAGGAGTCGGGCGAAAATTTCAGGAAAAGGTCGGCATAAGTCCTTCGGCCACTGATCGAAAACGAGCCCTTATCGGGGACGATGGGACCTTCCGCGTTGAGACGGGTGGAGATCAGGCCGATGCCGCCGCCGAAATGGTAATCTTTATCGTTCCCGTCGTCCATTTTGATATCGATCACCGAGGCAAGCCGGCCTCCATATTCCGCGGGCATGCCGCCTTTGTAGACCGTGATGTCTTTGACCGCATCGGAGTTGAAGGTTGAAAAAAAGCCCAGCAGGTGGGAGGGATTGTAGACGGTCGCTTCGTCGAGCAGGATCAGGTTCTGGTCGGCACCGCCGCCCCGGACATAGAAGCCACTGTTGCCGTCGCCGGCGAACTGGATGCCCGGAAGGAGCTGGATGGTCTTGAGCACATCTTTTTCGCCGAAGAGCACCGGGATGTCGTTGATCTCTTTAGTGGTGAGTTTCTGGATACCCATGAGCGCCCGGGTGACGTTCTCGTTCCTTTTCCGGGCGCTGACCACCACCTCGGCGAGCTGGCCGGCGGCGGTCTCCAGCTCCACGGGGAGCGTTA
>DASYZH010000004.1:0-9809 GCA_035946435.1 Puia sp.
CTTGAAGTCACCTCCGTGGGCCATATTTCGAAGTCAGTCAGAATTCAGGAAGGAACCGGAAACCTCGATATTCAGCTGGATCAAAGTTCCGCCAAGCTGGATGAAGTCGTGGTCGTCGGTTACGGCGTACAAAAATCCAAAGCCATCACCGGCGCTACCGCCCACGTTAAAGGCGACGACCTTGCCAAATTGAACAACACCAATGCGCTGCAAGCGCTGCAGGGCCAGGCCGCCGGCGTTAATATCACCTCCACCTCGGGACAACCGGGCGGCGGTTTTAAAGTAAATATCCGGGGAGCCGGAACCATCGGCAACGCAACCCCCCTGTACGTCGTAGACGGTGTCATCACCAGCGACATTACTTATTTGAACCCGTCGGATATAGCGGCGGTGGATATCCTAAAAGATGCCGCCTCAGCCGCTATCTACGGTATCAACGGGGCAAATGGAGTGGTGCTGATCACTACTAAAACCGGAAGCTCGGCTAAGAGAAAGGACGGACAGGTTTCATTCGATGCTTATTATGGAGTTCAGAACGTTGCCCGAAAAACACCCTTGTTGAATGCGGAGCAGTACGCTACTATGCAAAATGAAGCTGCACTCAATTCCGGGAAAACGCCGCTTTTCACCCAGTCGCAAATCAACGCATTAGGCAGCGGGACGAACTGGCTGGATCAAATGTTCTCTAAAAATGTACCCACGCAAAATTTTAATCTAGGGGTCAATGGCGGCTCCGACATTTCCTCTTACTCCCTGGGTTTATCGTATACTTCACAAGGTGGGATCGTCGGGGGATCAGCTCTTTCCAATTACCAACGCTATAATTTCCACATCAATTCCGAACGGAAGCTATACAACGGCGCCTTGAAAATGGGCGAACATCTCACTTTTTCCTATATCGACCAAAAGGGTATCAAAGATCAGGGCATATACAACACCACGCTCAGGAGCGCATTTTCGACGAGCCCGCTGCTGGCCATGTATGATTCAACGGGCCACTTCTTGAATAGCATGAACTCCACCGTGTACAACGGCGGCCCATGGAATAATGCGGAAGCCAATCCGTATGCACTAATGCTCTATAACAATCAAAACGATACGAGATCGCAAAAATTATTCGGTGACGTTTACGCGGAACTGCAGCCCATTAAAGATTTGCGGATCAGGTCGGCTTTTGGCGTTGAATATGATGGCTCAGCCAACCATAGTTATCTCCCCGCCTATGGCAATTTGTCCATCTACGCCTACAATAAATATGAAAGTATCACTCAAAACAGCTCCCAGGGATTGACGTGGAACTGGGATAATACCCTGAACTATATCTTTAAGATCAAAGATCACAAATTTGATGTTTTAGGCGGCAGCTCGATCCGTATAAGCCACGGATCGTATCAAGGCGGCACCAATACGGGTTCTACTTTATTCGGTACTTTCGAACGCGCCTATCTAAGTAACTCGACGGTAACTTCTGTTACGATGAGTGCGGACACGACTGCCGCGAACAGGCAGACGGTAACAAATGGCATGTCGCTGACCGGAAACGCAACTGCCGTGTCTGCTCACGCTTCCTTTTTCGGCCGGATAAATTACAGCTACAAAGATAAATACCTGGCCTCCGCTATTTTCCGTGCCGATGGCTCCACGGTGTTTGCACCAGGTCACCAATGGGGATATTTTCCGTCATTTTCTGCCGGTTGGGTAGCCAGTAACGAATCATTTATGGCTTCAACCGGCGATTGGCTCAACTTCCTGAAGATCAGAGCAAGCTGGGGTTCTAATGGGAATGACGGCATTACCGCTTTCAATTACCTGTCGCTTATCAGCTTAGCGAACGCGCAATATAACTTCAGCAATACGAACAGTACGTTGACCAATGGTTCATATCCTTCGACGATCGGTGTTGCAAATACCCGCTGGGAAGCCTCGCAACAAACCGATGCCGGCATCGACGCCCAATTGCTGGGCAGTAAGTTGGGGGTTAGCATAGACGTATATAATAAGGTGACAAAGAACTGGCTCATTGCAGCTCCCTTACTCGCCACAGCAGGGGTTTCTACAAATCCATTCATCAATGGCGGAAATGTCACCAATAAAGGGATTGAGCTTCAATTGTCTTATAATAATAGGATCGGCAAAGATTTCGGTTATTCCATTTCCGGTTCGTATGCGTATAATAAAAATTATGTCAATAATATCCCGACGGCGGATGGGATCATACATGGCGGTACGAACAGTATATATGTCAATTCCCCTGAGTTTTTCCGTGCATCTGCCGGAAACCCCATTGGTTTCTTTTGGGGATATAAAACGGCCGGTGTCTTCCAATCCGCGGCTGACGTTGCTAACTATAAAAGTGCAAAAGGACAAGTCCTTCAACCAAATGCGCAGCCCGGTGATTTGAAGTACGTGGATGTAAATGGTGATGGTGCCATTTCTGCCCTCGATAAAACGAATATCGGCGATCCTAACCCGCATCATATCTTTGGTTTGAGATTTTCGGGCACGTACAAAAATTTCGATCTTTCCATAGCAACCAATGGCGTGGCCGGAAATAAAATTGCTCAAAGCTACCGGGATCCGTCAGGCTCGTATGGAAACTGGACCACCGAAATTTTGAGCCGGTGGCACGGTGCAGGAACTTCCAACAGGATGTCCCGGGTAACCCAGGACAATCTCAACTGGACGGATTTCTCTGATCTCTATCTTCATGATGGAAGCTATTTAAGAGTTTCTAACATTACACTGGGGTATGATCTGTCGAGAGTGATAAGGTCGCCATATTTGAGCAAATTCCGCCTGTACGTCGCCGTTGAAAATCCCTTCACATTTACTAAATACAATGGTATGGATCCTGAAGTGGGTTATTCTTCTTCTGATGCAAGCGGCGCCTATTCTTTTGGCCAGGGTGTTGATGTCGGTTTTTATCCCCGTCCGAGAATATACATGGCGGGCGTTAATGTTGTTTTCTAATTTCAAAAATCATCATCATGAAAAAATATAGAATTATAATATTTGCATTTCTTGCAATGCTATCATTCAATTCGTGTAAAAAGTTTCTTACGACCACAGATCCCAATCCCGTACAAACGAATGTATCCTACTATAAAACGACTTCGGATGCCTTCACTGCCCTGGTAGGTTGTTATAACGGATTGGATCTGATCTGGGATAATGGCGGCGCCCAGGCTTTCCCCGTTTGTTCGGAAGTTTTTTCCGATAACTGTTTCGGCGGCACAGGCTCTTCCGACGGATATGGCTTTGAAATGATGGACGAATTCGATCCAAAAGTTTCACCCTCGGATGCAGCGATATTCAGTGGTATGTGGAAAAACTATTACCAGGCGATCTATCGCTGTAATGTGCTGCTTCAAAATATGAACCAGGTCAGCTGGGGGGATAGTCTTTCACTGAAGAGACAGTATACCGCGGAGGCAAGATTTATCCGGGCTTTCTGCTATTTCGATATGGCGCGCATCTGGGAAAAAGTACCGCTGTTGACAACACCCACCCTTGCCAATGTACCGCAAACCTCCCCCGATTCGACTTATGCACAGATCATGAGTGATCTACGCTTTGGGGCGGACAGCCTGCCTTCGACCGTTTACTCGGCTACCCAGCCCGGAAGAATAACGAAATGGGCTGCCGAATCTCTTTTGGCCCGGGTGTATTTGTTCTATTCCGGCTATTATGGGAAGGCTACGATTGGTAACGAGACAGCTGCTACGGCATTAGCCGCAGTGGAAGACGTGATCGCCCATAGTGGACACGGCCTGGTAAGCGATTTTAATTCCTTGTGGCCGGCAGCCGCGATCGGCAAAAAAGTCCCGTATGCCGGGTTAGTAAATAAGGAAATAGTATTTTCAGTCAAGTATTCCTCTACCGGGGGTAACTATAACGGCAATGTGACCGGTAACACGTGGATGGTTATGGAAGGGATCCGCAATCAGTCCATTTACCCCTACCAGTACGGCTGGGGGGCGTGTACCGTCGATCCCAATTTATGGAATGCCTTTAGCCCCAACGATGCCCGTCGCTTTGCCTCGATCACCTCTATTGCCGATGAAAATCTTGCATTTACCAGCGGCTCTCAAAACCGCGAGTACACCGGGTATTATCTAAAAAAATACAGCCCTTTGTGCGATAGCAGTGGAAACTCCATTGTCTCGAATTTTCAAACCGGTCAGTACCAGGACTATTTTGCCATTCGCTACTCGGACGTATTGCTGATGGCTGCCGAACTGGGAAGCCCCAATGCCGTAACCTATTTCAATGACGTACACCAGCGTGCCAATCCCAATGACACCCCGGTTACCGCCGTAAGTAAAGCGGATATTTTAGCAGAGCGCCGGTTGGAATTTGTAGGCGAGGGTATCCGTTATTATGACTTGTTGCGTCAGGGTATTGCTACGGCTGCCTCGACCATTGCCGCCAATACCACGGTTTCTTTATTCGTTGATAACAGCGGTACTCCACCTACAGCCAGTCAATTGCAGGCTAATATTACGGCTACGCGTGGATTTCAACAAATACCCAATGACCAGATAACGTTATCATCGGGGGTACTAAAACAAAATGCCGGTTGGTAACAATAATTCGACATTTAAAAATGCGCAAACATGAAAAATATAATTTTAATTGCTTTTTTAGGGGCAGTGCTGGCGTTCTCGTCCTGCACTCCCGATAAATATAACCTGGGTAACCCGATCCCCAAAAGTGCTTTGAAGTACACCATTGTGCCGTCACCGTCAAATCCCAATGATATTGTATTGACAAGCCTGACCCCCAATCTTACTCCGGAATGGCTAACTCCTGTCGGCCAATCCCAAAAGATGCAAGACACGGTCAATATCCCCTTTCCGGGAACGTACAAATTCGTTTACGGCGTGGAAAGCCAGGGTGGGTTCGTCGAGGCCGATACCCAGTCGATAGTGATTAACACGTTGGACCAGAACGCTGTAAGCACTCCACAGTGGACTTATCTTACCGGCGGATTTGGAAAGTCGAAAACCTGGGTGTTGGATCTGGACGCGAGTGGGGTGAGTAAATTTTTTGGCGGACCGATCTTTTTTGGTGGAACGGGTTGGGAATGGGACGCCGGCTGGTCCGGGAATACCTGGATCTGTCCTGCACATGATTATGGGACAATGACCTTCAATTTGATCGGCAATGCAAATTTTACCTCGGACAATAAGGCATTACCCGCTTTAGGGTCCGCAACGGGCACCTTCATGTTGTATACGGCTACCAATCAGTTGCAGACTTTTGGTGCCGAAGTGATACACGACTCGACACAAGGCGCTAATATCGCTAACTGGTATGCGAAAATGAAGATCCTTTCCCTTACGGATAGCACGATGCAGCTTATCGCTTTAAAGGATGCCAACGATTGGTGTATCTACAACTATGTGACACTCGATTATTATAATACGCATTAGTGCACCCAATACAAACGATTGCACATGAAATACAGAATAGCTTATCTGTTGGTCACCCTTTTGTTGTCCTTTCGGTCATCCGCCCAGCTGCCCACCGCGCAGACCATCGCTGCAAAAATGCGGCTCGGCTGGAACCTCGGCAATACACTCGAAGCCATCTGCGGCCAAACGGCCTGGGGCGGCGTGGCGCCCACCCAGCAGCTCATCGACCTCGTGAAAGCCTCCGGCTTCAACACCGTAAGGCTGCCCTGCGCCTGGGATTGCCACGCGACTAACGGCGTCATCGACCCCAACTGGCTGGCCATGGTAAAACAGGCAGTGGACCTTTGCATCAACGATAGCCTGTATGTCATCATCAACATCCACTGGGACGGCGGCTGGCTGGAAAACAACGTGACCACCAGCGCGCAGGCCTCAGTGAACGCCAAACAAAACAACTACTGGACACAGATCGCCAAAAATTTTAAAAATTACGACGAACACCTGCTCTTCGCCAGCGCCAACGAGCCAAACGTCAGCGACGCGACCGGCATGTCCGTGCTGTTATCCTATCATCAAACATTTGTCAACGCCGTCCGCGCCACCGGCGGAAACAACAGCTCCCGGACGCTCATCGTCCAGGGTCCGTCAACCAGTATCGGCCTGACCAATACGCTGATGAATACCCTGCCGACGGATCAAATTGCGGGGCGTATGATGGTGGAAGTACACTATTATGATCCGCCGCAGTTCTGTATCCTTACGCAGGACGCGAGCTGGGGGAATATGTTCTATTACTGGGGGGCGGGCTATCATTCCTCCACGGATGTGACGCGGAATGCTACCTATGGCGAAGAAAGCTACCTGGATTCCAACTTTAACCTGATGGAAACCAAGTTCGTCAACAATGGCATCCCGGTGATCATCGGCGAATTTGCGGCGCCGCAGCGGTCATTGAGCCCGCCGTCGGATAATACGTTGGCACAGGCCTCGCGCCGGTATTTCTATCGATACGTGGTCAGCTCCGCTAAACAGCACGGCTTGATCCCCTTTGTCTGGGACATCAACCTGGGTATGTATAACCGCAGCACACCGTCGGTACTGGACCAGGGCGTCATCGATGCCATGAACCAGGGAGCAGGCCAGCGGAGCAATAGCGACAGCGATGCCCAGCAATGGCAGCTTCAGCCTTTGCTCTGGGACTTCACCAATACCCACCCGGGCGATTCGGTGCACAACCAGATCTACTACATCCGCGACCTCCCCGATCCTGCGGGAACTGGTAACGGTCCGAGAGGCCGTCCCTTTCTCAAAAACCCTGGATATGCGTGAAAATGACGTATATTTTCTGAACCTTATAAAAATGTAAGACCAGATCACAAACTTCGCTCGATATGATGCCTTTTAAAAAGTTCGCATTTTTATTTTTTCTGATGCTCGGTTACTATTCCGTCCGTGCCCAGCACGTGGAGAACCCTATGGGCATGCTCTTCGATGATCACTGGAAATTTACATTGGACGACCCTAAAGCGGCCATGGAGACCACCTTCGACGATAAAGCCTGGCGAACCATCGACCTCCCGCACGATTGGAGCATAGAAGGCGCACCCGGACGACAAAACCCTTCCAAAGGCCCGGGTGGGTATTTTCCCACCGGAATAGGCTGGTACCGCAAGACCTTCACGGCGCCCGCTTCCTGGAAAGGCAAGGACATCGCCATTTTTTTCGAAGGCGTGTATATGAATGCCCAGGTGTTCATCAACGGCCATTCCCTGGGTATCCACCCGTACGGCTATACGAGCTTTGATTATGATCTCACGCCCTGGCTGCATTGGTCCCGCAAAAACGTCATCGCCGTACGGGTCGACAACTCGCAGCAGATCAACTGCCGCTGGTACAGCGGCTCCGGCATCTACCGGCATGTACGCCTCTCTATAAAAGACCCTTTGCACATAGACCCATGGTCCGTGGCTATCACGACTCCCGATGTCACCCCGGATAAGGCAACGGTTAATATAGACGCGCTCCTTACAAACGGTGGGACCTCGACCGCGGATGTCATTCTATCGGCGAAGATTATCGATCGCAACCACCGGCTGGTCGCCTCAAAAGAGGTGAGCATCTGGCTGCCGGCAAAAGGCGAAAGCCACGCCACCCCATCGATCACCATCGGTAAACCATCGCTTTGGTCGGTGGATAACCCCAATCTCTATCAACTCCGTCTCGAGCTGAACCAAAACGGCAAGCGCAAGGATGTATATACAAGCACATTCGGCATCCGGACCATCGCCTTTTCGCCGACAAACGGATTTCAGCTCAACGGGCGATCGATGAAATTGTACGGCGGCTGCGTGCATCATGACAACGGCTGTCTGGGCGCCGCCGCCTTCGACCGGGCGGAAGAACGTCGGGTGCAGCTGCTGAAAGCGGCCGGCTTCAATGCCGTACGCACTTCACACAATCCGCCGTCGATCGCTTTCCTGGACGCCTGCGACCGCCTCGGGCTACTGGTGATCGACGAAGCGTTCGATGGCTGGCGACAGGCGAAAAACAAATACGATTATACGCGCTTCTTCGACGATTGGTGGCGCCGCGACCTTACCTCGATGGTGCTGCGCGACCGCAACCATCCTTCCATTATCATCTGGAGCGTCGGGAACGAAATCCTCGAAAGGAAATCACCCGACGCCATCAACACGGCAAAAAACCTCGTTTCGCTGGTCCACGGGTACGATACCACGCGCCCGGTCACTTCGGCCATGACCACCTGGGACAAAGAATGGGAGATGTATGATCCGCTCTTCGCCGTACAGGATATAGCGGGTTACAATTACCAGCTATTCAGAGCGGCTTCCGATCACGGGCGGGTGCCGTCGAGAGTGATCGTACAAACGGAATCTTATCCGCGCGATGTTTTTGTAAACTGGGAAACCATCCGGCATGCTCCGTATATCATCGGCGACTTCGTTTGGACGGCGATCGACTACCTGGGCGAGTCGGGCATCGGGCGCAACAATTATCCCGGCGACCCCGGCGGCGAATTCTGGGAGTCGGAACAATTCCCATGGCACGGTTCGTATTGCGGCGATATCGACCTCATAGGAAACAGGAAACCTACATCGCACTATCGGAATATGCTGAACAACAACACGGAAAAACTCTACATGGCGGTGCGGGAGCCGAAACCGGACACGGGAACCATAAAAGAAACGATCTGGTCCGTTTGGCCTGCCTGGGAAAGCTGGACCTGGCCGGGCAGGGAAGGGAAGGACATGAACGTCGAGGTCTACTCGAAGTGCCCCGTCGTCCGGCTGTATTTGAACGACAAGTTAATTGCCGAACAAAAATGTACCGAGGCCGAAGAATACAAGGCGACCTTTACCGTACCCTATTCCCCCGGTACATTAAAAGCCGTTGGGACCGGCTCTCAAAGCCATGAGGATTCCACAACCTTATGCACGGCCGGCGAAGCGTCTTCAATAAAGCTGACCCCGGATCGTACACACCTGGCCGCGAACGGACAGGATCTCTCCTTCATCGACATCCAATTGATCGATAAGCACGGAACGATCGATCCCAATGCGGATAACCGGCTCGTCTTTACCATCGATGGCCCCGGTACCCTGGCCGGCGTCGGCAACGCGGACATGAAGGATACGGACAGCTATGCCGGTCCCTCACGAAAGGCCTGGCATGGCCGGGCACTGGTGGTGATCAGGAGCACGCACAAGACAGGTAAGATCACGATCACCGTCAGCTCGAAGGGCCTCAAAAATGGCGTGATTACCATGAATTCAAATTAATATGAATAGAAGAACACTTATTCGCAATCTGGGCTTATCTGCCGGCGGCTCCATGCTGGGCCTGTCTGCCGGCGCCTCCCTGTTGGGCCGCGGCGTAAACGGGATGCAAAGTCTAACGTCCAAGGTCGATGGACCATTCCAGCCAGGCTGGTCATCCCTCGCCGCCTATACCGTGCCCCAGTGGTTCCGCGACGCCAAATTCGGTATCTGGGCACATTGGGGCCCGCAATGTCAGCCCGAGGCGGGGGACTGGTATGCGCGGCTCATGTATATCGAAGGGTCTCCGCAGTACAAGTTCCATCTGCAGAAATACGGCCATCCCTCCGTATTCGGCTTTAAAGACGTGATCCATGAATGGAAGGCCGAGCGCTGGGACCCGCAGGAACTCGTAACCTTATACAAACGCGCCGGTGCCAAATATTTTATGGCCCTCGCTAATCATCACGACAATTTTGACCTGTATAACAGCACACACCAACCGTGGAACTCGGTGGCAATAGGCCCGCGCAAAGACCTCATCGCCGGTTGGGCAAAAGCAGCAAGACAGGAAAACCTGCCCTTCGGCGTGAGCGTACACGCGGCCCACGCATGG
>DASYZH010000005.1:0-23274 GCA_035946435.1 Puia sp.
GGTGTGCTGGTGGCTTTGGGTTTTTTGCTGGCTGGGGGTAAGGAAGGGGTCGAAGCCTAATTGTTTTTGGATGGCGGGTGCGGTATAGCTGCTGCCGAGATCGGCAGCCGGCAAAACGGTCTTCGATGACAGGTCGATGAAATACAAATTGGTGATCTCTCCTTTGGGGCTGTACGCCGGAACAGCGGCGAGACGGTTTCGCCGGAGCTGGTCGAGGAAGCGTTCGGTGGTAGCGGGTTTTTTGTTTAAGATGTCTTCCAGGGTGTGGCGGGTGTAACTGATCTCGTCAGCCGAGAGGGTGTTGTTTGCGGCGAATTTTGGCTCGAGGTTTTTCAGGGTGGGCTTGAAGGGTAGCTTGCTGGCTTTCATCGGATGGTTCCGCGGTTTCCCCTGCTCATCCAGTACCTGGTAGATAAGGCCGCCGTGCTCGTGCAGGCGGGTCCCCGGGGCGCCGCCCTTGACCGTGAGGTTATACAGACGTAGCGCGGCATTCAGTTCCGGGACAGACCGGTAACGATAGTTCTCCAGGACGTACCTGAGCGTATCCGATACCGCCTGCCAGGTTGCCGTCTTTCCATATTGGATCTTTTCGCGCGGGTTGTGGCGGGGCTGGCCATCGGGGCTTTCGAGGGCGAGGTTATATTTCTTTTCCAGCAGCCTGGCAGTGGGTTGTAGCTTTGTGGCCCCGATAAAACTCTCGGGAATGAGGTCACCGCTCGACGTGATCTTGGTGCTAATGATATGGATGTGCAGGTGGTGGGTATCGTCGTGCCGGTAGACGAGATAGGGCTGGCCCCCAAAACCAACACCCTCCATGAGATCGCGGGCGATGTCGATGAGGTCACTCGCGGGCAGCCGTTCGCCGGGAGCGAATTCGGCGACAAGGGTGGTGGCGGGCCGGATGGTCTGGGGGTTTAGCTCGATGAGATCGGCAAAGCGGGCTTTCTTTTCTTTCAGACTCAGGTCGGTCGCGTCCTTTAGGAAATTTCCCGCGTAGAGGCATTCCGCCTCGTGATTGGTTATCTTCTCTTCGTTATAATTGACCAGGTAATTCATCCCCTGGTACATGTCTATTTTGGCTCTCATGCTGGTAGAACTTAAGGAGTGTCGATCTTATGTTTTCCAAAGTTTGAAGAACTGTGGGGGCCAGGGAAAGCAGGGACTCGATGGCGCCGGTGATCTCCGCGGTTGGTGAGCGTTCGCGTAGGTCCAGGACCGCCCGTGCCCAGTTGCGGTCGATGGCATCGAGGCTAACCTTAAGTTGGCCGGCGATATCGAGGAAGTCGTCCAGGGAGCGGTTGCGGTAGTGGAGCTTGACGGGTTTGCCGAACAGGAGGGCGCGATGATAGTCGGAGATAATGCGGAAGGTGGTTTTTTTGAAACCGGCCTCGAAGGCTTCGTATTCTTTTTCCGTTAGTAACACCTTGAGCAGGCGGTCCCGGTAGACTTTTTTCTTCTTCATGTCTATTGACTGTGACGAGTGATGCTGTGGGAGCCGGGATACCTATTTTACAAACGGGGAGCAATAAGGTTCGATTGATTTGACAATTGTCACCGATGTTTTCACAAAAATTTTTGAAATTGCTACTATGTGGGCGGATCATCTGAAACCATTGCGGGTAAGCATCGAGGAGACACTGACAGCACAAAGCAGTGAAGGGGATGCGTTGGGGTGTTACAAGCGGTGTATGGGGTTAGCGGAGGAGGCAATTGCGCAGATACGGGCTGAGTTGCTGAGCGATCCGTTTGTTGACAAGGTCTCGGAGATCTCTTTTTATAAGGAGGAAGCGCCGTGGGTTTGGGGTTACTATCTATATTATAGTAGACTCGTGGAGATCGAGGTTTGGCGGAAGGTGCGGTCGCCGGAGCGGTTCCGGGAGCTGTTGCAGAAGGAGTTGCGGCTGGCTGAGGTGTATGCGGAAGAGCATGTGGTGTGTGAATATTATTACCGGGGTCTTAGCGGGGTGGACGGGACCTATTTTACCCGCGGCGGCTCCGGAGAAGCGATGGAGATGTTCCTGGATCGTGATATGCCTACCGGTACTTACGAGCTGGCGTGGATGCGGGCGTATGAGCTGTTGCGGGTATGGCTGGCGGAGGAAATGGAGATGCTGGAGTATAAATCGTTGGGTTTGGAGCAACGGAGGAAATTAGAATGTGCTCTCGCGCCGATGGAAGCTATAGAGTTGTTCAAAGGTTTGCATGAGGCCAAGATCTTTAAGGACTGGACCTTCAAGCGGGTGATGTTCTGGGTAGGTGAGAATATGGGTATAGCGGTAACCAATTACAATTCGTTGCTGCAGGATCTGGTGCGGCGAAAGACGAATCCGACCGTATTCCTGAATAAGGTAACGGAGGCGCTGGAAACATTTATGAAAAAGAGGGTGTGAAGCTGACCATTTAGAGACTATAGTAGGAAATGAAATCTTTTTCGATCAATTGAAGCATCTGAAGTACCATGGCTGCCTCGGGGATCTTCTCCTTTGCTGCTGTGTAAGGAGCATAGTATCCGTATTGCCGGTACAAATGGGGCGTTGCTACTTCAATCGTCACCGAGGGTCCATCGTTGGGTAACGGATAATCCTTTATACCTGTAAAATGTGGTAAGGTCATGACCCGTAAATGGAACAAACTGTCCCAAACACCGCTCCAGGCAGCTTTTGGTCTAATTTGGCTGATCGTTCTTTCAATATATTCTGTTGAATCCTGGGTTTTGTTCAAATGCACCGTGAAGATTACGGAATATGCCAGTGATCTTCCTTCACGATATTTCAGGATTAGGACTTGTCGTATCCAATGTCGGTTAGCCAACCAAAATCGGACCTCCATTCGCTTAGTGGATTATCTTCTATCTGGATTCACCAGCAGGATTTGGAAATGTCCATTCGCAGCATCCAGCGTATAAATTTCGAGGGAAAATGGGCAATGGTTCAATGAAAACCAAAGTAACCCCAGACTATTCCAACCCATATCCCGATCATCGATAATGAGCAAATGATGATGATTGCCGAACCGATCAACATCCGTGCATCCAGCATCAGTGGCGCTAAGTCTCCTCTCATTTTACGGTAATATGCTCACAGGCTTATCCGCCAAGCTGTTTAATGTACATATCAACCGTTTCCATAATGCGTTTGTCCAGACGACTGCCCTTGAAAGAGAATAGAAGCTTTTTAAAGAATGGAACTGAGATATCGGAATTCAGCAAATAGCGATTTGTAAGTCTTCCGTCGTTTTTAATCTCAATTTCGAAACAACCAAACGCAGGATGTTGAACATCTTGAACGTTTGGGAGATGTCGAATCACTTCCCCTCTAAATTTTTCAAAAGACGTTGAGTCTAAAGAAACCATGACCGTTGGCAGTTGATTTGTGTCTGTGACATTACCATTGCTTACAAACAATATATTCAAATACTTGACATTCGGTCCAATATTTTCCATTCGAACAAAGTCTTGACCTGCGCAGGGGACGACGATCAAAGCGATTACAAAAATCAGAAGAAGATTTTTATGTCTCATTTTCAGATGTTACCAGTAAGGTGAAAGTGGTTTGGTGTGAATATACCCGTTTTGCAGCTGATAACCATATTGAAAGGTGATTAATGACGTATAACTACTAGTGTCACGTCACTCTAATATTGTCGGATAAAGTCGTCTTAATTTAATCCGAGCATTCTTAGCTGTGGACCGCCAGTTGATGACGGCCTTCTTGCCGTTCCTGCAGGACTGCCACGCCCGTACCTCGTCTTTAATGGTTTCCATATTATCTATCCGCCTGTTCAGGCATTGTTTGGTTAGGACGTTCAACTCAATTTCTGCCATGTTCAGCCAACTGCCATGTTTGGGTGTGTATACAAAATCGAACCTGTCCCATATCCTTTTAGCCTCTGCCGGTGAAAACGCTTCATACAGGGCGCCCGGTTTATGGGTAGCCAGATTGTCCATTATCAGGGTTATTTTAGCTGCTTTGGGATACAGATCATCCGCGATCTCTCTAATGAATTCAGCCCAATCCAGCTTGGTCTTTCTCTCCGTTATTTTTACATGCCTTTTGCCCAGCAACGGCTCATTGGCCATGAATATATTACAAACTCCACATCGCTCGTATTCAAAGTCGCAACGAGTCGCCTGACCACTCCGCATCTTAATCGGCACCCTCGTTTCCCGGATAAGCTGCTTGGGAGACTCTTCCATGCAGACAACCGGGTACTTTCTGGCATAAGGACGTTTATAGACATCCAACACCTGTTCCATAGCTGCTACAAACTGGCCATTGGCTATAGGAGGGATTACCCACCCCTTTACTCTCCAGGGTTTCAACTCGTTTTTTTTAGGACCCTCCGTACTGTTTCGTGGGAAATACTGTCTACGTAATCCAATTCCACCAATTTGTCTGCCAATAGCCTCAGTGTCCATTTACCATACCCCTTCGGTGGCTTACCGCAACTCAGGGCAATGAGCCGGGCTTCCAGGTCGCCATCGGCTTTACGTTCCCGTGTCCGACTGGGTGGCTTTCGTTCAATACATGCTTCAAACCCCTCTTCCACAAGGCGTTTTTTTACCCGATCTATCATGCGCATGCTCACTTTTAATACCCGGTTGATCTCCTTACCCGTGATCTTCTCCCCATACTTCCCCTCGTCGCAGTTCAGCAGCATATACGCGTTCCGGTATACCTGGGAGCTATGTTTCCCTTTACTGATAATCCCTTCCAGTTCCTCCCGCTCCTCCTGGGTAAGGGTGACTTTATACTTTACCATAACGTTTTTGGAAGCAAAAGTTACGCCTTTTATACGACATTACAAACGTGACGTGACACTAGTGCCGTTTGGATCATTACATGGCGGTATCATAGCTAGCCAAATGGAAAGAATGATCCTCGGCGACAAACCAACTCATTGCGAAAAATAGCTTCGAATGGACCATTTGCCAGGCTTAACCCTTTACCCGAAGACGTGGATCTACGCGAGCAGATGAGTCCATTATCCAACTATGGTGAAAAAACCTCTCCTGTCCTAGATACTCCAGGCGAAGCAAAGCGAAACGTAGGACTCGTGAAGTCGTTGGACCCGTATAGTCGAAATACCGCATAGCCGAGAAAACAAGATCGGAAAATGCTTTCTTGCTAAAGTACAGTGGCATTGAATCGACACCTGTTACTTTAATATACGTAAGCGCGTTAAGCGTCTCGTTCACTGTATCTTTTGCCGAAGCAACGCCGCTTCTTCCTTCACTATATTTCTGTAATATGTACCTTCTCAATGAATCAACTATTCGATTATCCATATGCACTACTTCAACACCGTTCATTTTAAATTCTTGCACGGATGTTACTATTATAGAATCGGGGCTGCCACCAGCATTTCCTATAAACGTAAATTGCATGATTTCCTGGGCGGAAGCGTTTGCCGACATTAACCCTACTGCAATGAGGAAAAATAATATTGCTTTCATGTTGTTATAGTTACTGCCCGGATTTGCTTGCGTTATAATTATTTATGTACGTCTGAACATAAGAAAGAGGATTGGCCGAAAAGGTTACTGGCGACGGAGTAACTACCCCGCCAGCTGCCGTGTAACCATATGTCGCCGATACCAATGGCATCAAAGTCCCGTCGGGGTTAATTCCAACCAGAGTTGCTTGCGCGCTCCATTGGAAATTCGCATAACGCGAACCAGGAATATCAGTATACCACGAGCCGGGCGCATTATTCCATGCCGAGTAACTCAGGTTAGCGTTGCCGCTTTCGTAGTAAAAAATACCATTGACGGGATTTCCTTGGGCATTATACGGCACATCGAAATGCGGGTCATTACTTGTAATATCCGCAATAGTAACCCATTGTACCATGTTCGTGTTATATGGAGTGCATGAAAGGTTAACATCAATATTCGTTTCTTCTCCGTAAACCACGTTACCTTTTGAATCTAGTCCACTATAATCAGCGCTTGTCCAGGCTACTCCGAGCCCAGCGGCCTCTCCGAAATTTTGGAAAGTAGGTCCGCCGCTGCCCTCACCGGAACTCCCTTCCGCTGCAAAAGTGGAAAGATCCGCGGCACTGGCTTTAACCGTTGCTTAGTGTTAGGCCAAGGAGTTATTTGTTGTGTTTCAAGTATTCTAATGCATCTTTCCCCGACAGCACTTTCGCGTCTGAGCAAGCATTCAGCTTAGGCACTTCTTTGATCACCGTCCCGTACTGGACAAAGTGAATTTTCGATGGTAAAGCAATTTCATAGGACTTTGCTTTGCGAACGGTTGAAACGCTTATGTCAAGGCGCAATGTATCCTTTTTAATTTCCGTTTTTATCGATACGATACCTTTCATTGAATCTGCGTATTGCACTTTAATGTTATTTCCGTGTTTACAGATTACAAGGAGTTTATCGTTGGCGCTTTGTCGATTCAACATAAAACAAAATGTGATTAACAATATAGATTTCATATTACCAAATTTAGTTAAAAGCTTTGAATGCTTTTGTGTGCCGGAGCTACTATCGCAGTTGGAGAAGCCATGATTGAGCCTGCTAATGCTCGCGGCGTTGTAGTAAATCCCATACCATCAGTAGCCGAAAGACTGTCTCCTGTAACAAAATTCCAAATTGCCGCCGAATAACCTGCACAAGTATAAGAGTAGGTCCAGTTAATGTTGTCTCCGACACCATTAAACGCCGCAATCTTATTGTATTGTGCGTTTGTAATATCTACCGATTTTGAGACTACCCCATAACCAAAGTCTATTTCCTTGTTTATCCAGAATTCTTGATCGCCTTGATTTCCCCATAGTGACATCGTAGTTGCTTTCCCGGAAGCTGATTCTAATCTAATCCAGGCATGCCCGTCAGTAAGGTCGGCATCAGGTCCTACATTTGTTATTACGTACATCTTTCCCCATATCGCGTTGGGGTCAGGCCCTCCCTGACTAGCCCCATCTCCAAGTCAATTTCCGTTGAGTGTTGCGGTGACATCATGTACAACTGGGACGCCGTCCTCAGTGGTGTTATATTGGTAGTTCAAGGTTTGCACGCCATTATTGGCGGTTGTGCTAACATTTCCTTGCCCGGTAAAATAGCTATATACTGCCGCTGCCTGAGCCCCATAAAAGCTTTGCGTTGACCCGGGATATTTGTTCGTCACATAATCAGTGGCAGTTTGCTGATCGACAATTTCGCCGTCGGGCAATTGGTACATACCATTACCTATATACATTCCACCGCCCTCACCTGGGCCGTTGTTGGAAGGGGATTCGAGATAACTGACGTTCAGGTAACCCATCATTCCATCCGCAAGCTGCTGGTCCGACAGGCCACTATATGTATATAGACTACTTGGTGGTTTCTGCGCTTTTAGTCCGGCAGGGTCACTCATCGAAACCGGATTATTATTCGCGTATCCATACGTGCTTGAAAAGTCTGCCATCTCGCTCAAGGGATCTATCTGGGCGAACCGCCCCAATTGGGGATCGAGCTGTCTGAATCCCGCGTCATATAGTTCAAGACCTGAACCGTCACTAAATTCCTTGTTCTGCAGCTCGTTGCCCGAGTTGTACCGGTATTTGTTTTCGGAATAGTTGGTTTTTATCGCTTTGTCTGAGATACCTGCCATAGTGAGGCCGAATGGATAATAATGATTTTCCTCTAAAAGCGGTCCCTGCTTGTACTGTACAGAAAGATTATCGAAATAAACGTCCCAGCCCGTTGTTTCATTGCTTACCCAAATATACAAATATCCCGACCGGTTCAACGTGATCGGGCCCCCGGGGGCTACCAGATTCATCGATCCGGCCGGATAGGTAGAACTCGCTGCAAGGACAGAGCCGCTAAGCGCGCTTACATAGTTAAACTGGTCATCCAGGAAGATCCAGTTGATATAGGCTTTCGGATACCCGGTATCGTTCTGTCTGTCGCGTGAGCTGGTTCTCGAAAGTCTTAGTCTGCCGGTTGACTTTCCCGAAGAGCTCCATGGGAAAGTTGGTAACCTTGTCAAGGGCGCACGGCAATGCGGATGCGTCTCATGGTAGCGAGGAGGTTTAAGATTAATGGTAAAAATTCAGTGCGGGTCAGGATAGCTAAGCGTAGGGAGCGGGCTTGCTGGTTTAATGTTGACGAAGTGTTTTTACAATTCTGCAAACGAAGTAAGAAATTCTGTTGCGCATTTCCAAGAAAAAATAAAAATTTTAGTTCCCTCCCTGGCAGGGTGATATTAAACAAGAAAATCTTACCATATAGAGACTATAGTATAGTGATTTCGCTTGCGGGTGGGTTGACCTTTGCTTTGAAAACCGGACGAAATATGTTACAAGCGATCTCCTGGGAAGAATTTTTGGTGACTGTGGGTTTGGGGTTGGCGGTCTATTATGGATGGTGGTTGATCCGCTATTATCCCGGGCTGCGGAAATCGGGGAAGGGGCCGGGCCTGGATCGGCATCGCGGCGCTGATTGGGGTCGGGATCGGAGTCTTGACGGGAGCCGGGGTCGGGATCGGAGTCTCGGTGGAGGCCGGGGTCTCGGCGGAGGCCGGGGTCTGGACGGGGATCGCGGCGCTGATCGGCCGGGGGACGGATAGCATTGGCTCCATTCCGGCGGACCCTGGGGATCGCTGTGAGCGAGACGGGAAAGCCCCGAGGGTCGGGAATGGGGCCACTTTTTTTGTGTACCATTTAAAATTTTCAAACAATGGAAGTGTGTGAAAAAAGAAGAACGCGCGCCCAAGGGAAGCGGGTGCGCAGAAGGAAACCGGTGCCGGAAGTTTGCTTTGTGGCAGCGCTTTTGGTTTCGCTGTGGGCGCAGGCGCAGGACGGCGATACGGGCATCAACCAGGCCAACACGATGATCCGCGACTATTTCAACACGGGGGTGAATCTGCTGTATGCGGTTGGGGGTGTCCTGGGACTTATCGGCGCGGTGAAGGTCTACCGAAGCATGTCGGAGGGCGATCGTGATACCGCCCGGATAGCCGCCAGCTGGTTCGGGAGCTGTATCTTTTTGGTGGTGGTAGCCACTTTACTCAGAAGCTTTTTTGGGTTATGAGAACAGGCGTCTATACCATCAATAAAGGCGTTAACCGGCCGCTGGAGTTCAAGGGGCTGAAGGCGCAGTATATCTGGTGGCTGGGCGGCGGCATCGCGGGTGTACTGCTGCTGTTTGCTATCCTGTACATCAGCCGCGTCAACCCTTTTGTTTGCCTGGGGATCGCGGGTATCACGGGGTTGGGATTGTTCCGGCAGGTGTATCACATGAGCCGGACCTATGGGCAATACGGGCTGATGAAAAAACGGGCGGCACGGCTGGTGCCCCGGCGAATTATCCTTCGAACGAGAAAAACCTTTGTCTTATGGAAAGAGAACTGAGCGAGCTGTTACCGGTGTACGGTGTTGAGAATGGTTGCATCCTCTCCAAAAGGGGTGATTTTACGCTGGCATTCCGGGTAATCAAACCCGAGATCTTTACCTTATCCGCCACCGACTATGAAATGCTGCACCAGGTCTTCGTCAAGGCGATCCGGGTGCTGCCCCCCTACTCTATTCTGCATCTGATGGACTGGTTCCTGACGGATCGCTATGCAGGGCAATTCGAAGGAGAAAAGAGTTTTCTTGCGCAGAGCAGCGAGCGATCCTATCATGAACGACCCTGGCTGCGGCATGAATCCTATCTTTTCCTGACGAAAACACCGGCGGACAGACAGCCGTCCACTTCCGCCTTCTCGAGCCTGTTTCGCCGGAAGCTGCTGCCTGCCGAATCGATCAATGGCGACATGGTAGCCGCGTTCAAGGATATCGCCGCACAGTTCGCCCGTATCCTCGAAGACAGCGGGCTGATCCGGCTGGAACCGCTTTCCGGCGAGGACCTCTGGAGCGGACCGGGCAGAGCCGGACTGATCGAACGCTACTTTACGCTGGCCGGGGAGCAGCAACCGCTTTTGGGAGATATCGACTGGAAGGACGCATGCGGATCGGCAACCGCCACTGTGCGCTGTTTACCCTGGCCGATGCAGAAGACCTGCCGGGAACGTGCAGCAGCAGGATCGACTACCCTGCTTATTCGACGGACCGGTGCCGATACCCGACGGGTTTTGCCAGCGGTCTTGGTCTCCTCCTACCCTTTGACCATATCTATAACCAATACGTCTTCACCGATGACGCGCCAACGGCCATCAAGAAGCTGGAAGCTAAGAGACTGCGGCTGCAATCGCTTGCTTCGTATTCCCGGGGGAATGCCATCAGCGAACAAGGTGTCAACGGCTTTCTCGACGAAGCAGTGAGCGAACAGCGACTACCGGTACTGGCGCATTTCAATATCCTGGCCTGGAGCGAAGACCGGCGTGAACTGACGGAGATACGAAACCGGATCGGCAGCGCCATCACCCAACTCGACGCCCATCCACGCCAGGAGACGGTGGGCGCGCCGCAGATCTGGTGGGCAGGTATCCCGGGCAACGAGGGCGATTTTCCCATGAACGAGACGTTCCGGACGTTCGCCGAGCAGGCGGCCTGCTTTTTCGAGCTGGAGACGAACTACCAGACATCGCGTAGCTCCTTCGGCATCCGGCTGGGCGACAGGCTTACCGGACGGCCGGTGCATGTAGACCTCGATGATGAACCGAGACGCCTGGGATGGATCGCGAATTTCAATATGGTGGTCCTTTCCGGATCTGGCGGAGGCAAGAGCTTCTTCATGAATCACCAAGTGCGTGCCTATTATGAACAGGGGGTGCATATCCTGATCATCGACGTCGGCGGTTCCTATGAAGTTCAATGTGCCCTTCATGGCGGTTGCTATTTCGTTTATACCAAGGAAAAGCCGATCTGTTTCAACCCCTTCTATATCGCGCCGGGTGACGAGCTCGACACCGAAAAACGGGAAAGCATCAAGACCCTGCTGATTGCCCTCTGGAAGAAATCGGATGAAGGGCATAACCGGAGCGAATATGTCGCCCTGTCGAATGCGCTGGAGGGTTATTTCGTGATGCTTAGCCTAAACCCGACCGTGTTTCCCTGTTTCGACAGCTTCTATGAGTACCTGAGGGATGTCTTTTCGGTCACGTTGAAAGCCGACAATGTCAAGGATAAGGATTTCGACCTGCCGAATCTCCTTTATGTGCTGCGACCCTTTTATCGGGGCGGCGAGTTCGATTATTTGCTGAATGCCACCCAGAACCTGGACCTCCTGCATGAGCGGTTCATCGTCTTCGAACTCGACAATATAAAGGAACATCCCATCCTGTTTCCCGTAGTAACGCTGGTGATCATGGAGCTTTTTGTCGGTAAAATGCGGAAGCTAAAGGGTATCCGAAAAATGATCGTGATCGAAGAGGCCTGGAAGGTCATCGCGCAGCAAGGGATGGCGCAGTACATCAAATACCTTTTCAAGACCGCGCGGAAGTTCTTTGCCAAGGCAGTGGTAGTGACACAGGAAGTGGAGGATATCGTCTCCTCCGAGGTCATCCGGCAGAGTATCATCAACAATGCCGACACCAAGATCCTGCTCGACCAAAGCAAATTTGCCAACAAATTCGACGAGATCCAGGCTTTGCTCGGAATTACCGATAAACAGAAGGCGGAGATATTGTCGATCAACAAAGGACATGAGCCAGGGAGCTCTTATAAGGACCTGTGGATCGCACTGGGTACGACGCAGTCAAAGGTCTACCGGCTGCAGGTCTCGCCGGAGGAATACTATATCTACACTTCGGATCAACGGGACAAGATGCTGGTGCAAGCGTATATCGAACAGTATGGAGATGTAAAAACGGCCATCTCGCGGCTGGTAGCCGATCTGCAGGGCAAAAAGGAGGGGCGGTCATGAACAGGGCGGTGATCATGCTGAGGCTGATGATCAGGCGGCCGGTGGTCGGTCGGCTGGTGGTCGGTCGGCTGGTGGCGATTTGGCTGATGACAGCGACGCTGGTGATTATGGCGGATCGGGCGTCGGCGCAGCCGGTAGTGTCCATCATCACGGAGGGCATTACCAAGGTCATCCGGGCAGTAGACCTGGAGATACAGCGGATGCAGACCAAGACGATCGTGCTGCAGGAAGCGCAAAAGGAGCTGGAGAATGCCATGAGTAAACTACGGCTTGGCGAGATCCAGGACTGGGTGGAGCAACAGAAGGACCTCTATGCGGGCTATTTCCAGGAACTCTGGCAGGTAAAGGACGTACTAAGCGGATACCACCGGGTCAGCGAGACGATCCAGCGGGAAGAACAGATCCTGGCGGGGTGCCGGCAAGGCGTGAAGGTATTCCAGCAAAGCGGGCATTTCAATGCCAGCGAGCTGAGTTTGATCGCGAGCGTCTATGGCGGGATGCTGAGTGAAAGCGCGAAAAATCTCGATGTATTGTTAAAGGCCATCCAACCCTATGCATTCCAGATCACCGACCAGCAACGACTGGCCATGATAGACGAGGCCGCGCAAAATATGGACCGGACCTACCGGGACATGCAGGTCTACACCAATGAGAACCAGCTGATCTCGTTGCAACGGGCGAGTGATGAAAATGATTATAACACCTTAAAAAAATTGTACGGGTTATGAAGGAATTAATTGTTATCCTGGGAGGGATATTCTTTTACCAGGCGTTGATAGCGCAAACCTGGTCGGAGTGGTTCCGGCAGAATCACACCCAGCTGGTCTATCTGCAGGAACAGATCGCGGCGCTGCAGGCCTTGCAGGTGACGCAGCAAAGCGGGTATGTGGTCTCCGAAAATGGATTGGAGACGATCGATACTACGGCGATCGCTGACTATGATCAGCATAGTGCGCACTTTATTTATCTGCAGCGGGCGAGCCCGGGTGTGTTGAATGATCCACGGATCGCGGAGATCGACACTTTTTGTGTACGGACCTTGCTGGTGGCCGATGCCATCGAGGCCCTGGGGCCGTTGCGGAGCGGCCGCGGGCTTGACTGGGAAGCGCTCAGCCATAGTATAGCCGGGGCGATCGATGATTCGGTAAATGAGGTTACCAGCCGACTGGCGATTGTCTTAACGGCAGATCTATTACAAATGAGCGATGCGGAGCGTGAAAAGACGCTTTACCTTCTACAAATCAAGGCGCATGGAATATATGCGCAGGCTTCGGCTGCATTTAAAGAATTCACTGAAAAAACTATTTTACCATGAAAAAGAAAATCTTTCGCTTCCTGAGCTTTGTTTTTCCGGGGCTGCTGTTAACGGGTAGCAGCAAGGCCCAAGGCTTCGACATCCAGCAATTGATCCTGGACGTTCAAAAACTGGCCACATTAAAGGGCATGCTTACCGATATGAAAAACGGCTATGCGGCACTCGACCAGGACTATTCCGCCATCCGGGATATCGCGAAGGGCAATTTCAATCTGCACGAGGCCTTTTTGGACGGGCTGCTGCTGGTGAGCCCGACCGTCCGCAGCTACCAACGGGCGGCAGATATCGTGAGCCTGCAGACTAGTTTGGTTTCCAAATACCAAAATGCATGGCCCTTTTTTCAGCAAACGTATAGTTCGCGGCCGGCAGAACTGGCGGTTATCGGTCGGGTCTATGGCGGGCTTCTCTATGATGGATTGCAAGACCTGAATGACCTGAGCACCGTACTCACCGACGGAACCGTCAGGGCCAGCGACGCCGAGCGGATGCAGCAGATCGACGTGATCTATCAACGCATGGCCGACCGGGTAGCGTTCATCGACCGCTTCAATAACAGTACTGCTTTGCTGGCGGCGCAACGCCAAGGGGTCTATGACGAGGATCACACCATACAAAATCTTCACGGCATAAACCCTTAACCTTATGGACACGAGTCTTTCCTCGGACATCGCCGGGTTGCAGGCGGTGCTGGAACAACTTTATACGAATATGCTGCCGATGTGCAGTCAGCTGATCGGCGTCGGACAAGGATTGGCAGGTCTTGCAGCGCTGGGGTATATCGGCGTGCGGGTAGGCAGGCATATCTCGAATGCCGAAGCGGTAGACGTATTCCCTTTACTGCGGCCGTTCGTGATCGGGATCATCATCAGCCTATACCCTTATTTTATCGCCGGCATCAACGGAGTGCTTTCGCCGACGGTGAGCGGAACCAGCGCGATGGTCCAAAATGCCAATGCGTCCATCGCCAACCTGCTTGCCCAGAAAGAGGCGGCATTGCAGAATACGGTGAACTATCAGCTCTATGCCGGACCGGATGGCTCGGGCAACGAGCTGCTCTGGGAACTGTACTCCGGCGGCGGGACCGGGGACCTGGCATCGGTGATCACGAATGCCTTTAGCTTTCAGCTCTCGAAAGCATTTTTCAACCTGAAAAACACGATCAAGGTCTGGCTGTCGGAAGTGCTGGAGATCCTTTATGAGGCGGCGGCGCTATGCGTCAACACCATCAGGACCTTCAACCTGATCGTGCTGGCGATCCTGGGACCGATAGTGCTGGGATTAAGTGTCTTCGATGTCTTTCGGGGCACGCTATCGGGCTGGCTGACGCGATATGTCCATGTGTTCCTTTGGTTACCGGTGGCAAATATCTTTGGCGCCATCATCGCCACGGTCCAGACGCAGATGATCCAGCTGGATATCCAGCAGATCCAATCCAATGGCAGCACCTATTTCAGCAGCGGCGATGTCGCATATTTGATATTCCTGGTGATCGGGATACTGGGGTATTTCGTCGTCCCCAGCGTTGCCGGGTATATCGTTCATTCGGGCGGTGATGCGATCATGGGCAAGGCCCGGGAAGTCGTACATAATACGGGTAAAAAGGTCGTACAGGCAGGCGCGGCAATTATCGGGGGAGTATAAAACATTTTAACAAATGAAATTTGAATTATTCGACACGATCGAGCGGCGGTTTCAGCGATTCCGCTGGCTGAGCCTTTCGTTTGTGCTGGGGGCCTCACTACTGGGTTGCTGGGGCCTGTATAACGGTAGCCGGGAGGCGGAACGGGCGAGAAAGGTCGTCTACGTTTTGCGCAATGGCAGTATACTGCAGGCGACGGCTTCCGGCCGGGACGAGAACCTGGTGGTGGAGCTGAGGGATCACCTGCGAACCTTTCATCATTATTTCTTCGATCTCGACCCCAATGAGAAGGCGATCAAAGCCAGCATGAACCAGAGTTTCTATCTGGCAGACAGTTCGGCCAAGACGCTTTTCGACGACCAGGTGGAGAAAGGCTATATCAACGGGCTGGTGAGCGGGAATATCACCGTGCGTGTGACCTTGGACAGCATCTGGCTGGACACACATACCGAGCCCTATGCCTTCCGATGTATCGGGGTACAGACCTTCACGCGGGCGACGAGCATCACCACGCGGTCTATCGTGACGCGGGGGTATGTACGCAGTATCAACCGGGCCGATAACAATCCGCATGGGTTCATGATCGAGCAATTTGCGGTAGAAGACAATAAGGATATCAAAACAGTAAACCGATAGCTATGCGACTATTTATTCGGGTACGCTGGCTGCCTTTTTTGCTGGTGCTGTTTTTGGCGGTTGTGCTCTTTTGCTGGTCGGCGGAACGAAGCTTCCGGCATGCGCTGAGCAAACCGGCCGGCGGTGTCGTGGTTTCGCCACGCTATCACGAGCAGCTTCCCTTATCGCAGGCCCATGTGGGGTGGGTGGCGGTGAGGGCCTGGGAGCGGATGATGGACAGCCTGCGGGTGGATGCGCGCGGGCGGCGGATATATGACAGCATCCTGGCTGCGCGGCCGGGGATACTGGACAGCGCGAAGAAGGCGGAGGAATTTTTCTATTCACATGATCATTAAAAAACTTTTTATGCATACAAATCTTACGGGCCGGGAGACCAGTGATGGGAAGTTCCTGCTCCGGGCGCCAATCATAATAGGTCCGCTGTTGACATTTCTCTTTTGGGTATTGGGTGGGGGAAAGAGCTCGGCGGCGGGTGATAAAGTTTCCTTTCATGGATTCGACATGCGCATCCCGCCGGCGCATGTCGCCTCGATAGTCAAGCTCGACAAACTGGAATATTATGAGGCTGCGAAACGGGATTCTGCTGCCGAGCGACAGAAGGAGCGGATAGAGAACAGCTATGCGAAGGTGTTGGGGCTTCCCGATACCGCCTCGGCGCTGGTGCATGCGGTTCAGGAGAAATTGAAAGTGGTGAAGCGGGTGCTGGCGGGGGCTGGGGGTTATCGGGCGGGGGCGCCGCGGAAGGAGCGGGTGGCGACTGCGGCGCGGGCTTATCGGGCGGAGGCCGGGTCGTGTGGTGATCTGGCGGGAGCCGGGCGGATGGAGCGGGTGGCGCAGCCTGTTGATCTGGCGGGAGTGCGGTTGATGAGCCGGGGCGGGGAGATGAGCCTGGCACGGCCGAGGCTGGGCGATGGATCGGGGACGATGGCCCGGGGTGTCGAGGGGCCGAACCTGGAGAAGCTGGAGCGGATGATGACGGTGCTGCAGCGCGATGAAGGCGGCAATACCGAGATCGCACAACTAACGGCGGCGTTAGACCGACTGGCGGCTTTACAGGTTGGTGCCCGGCAGGATACGGTAAAACGGAGGGCTGCTGCTCTGGTCATGAAGCGGGCGGTTGCGAAGATCAAAGCCTTGCCCGATGCCGATGACACGACCCGCGGTTTCGACTCGGCGGCCATCGAAGCGATCGTACCCGAAGCCCAGGTGGTGGTGAGCGGCGAGGAGCTGCGGCTGGAGCTGGTGCGGGATGTGCTCGTGGATGGGGTACGGATACCCGCCGGGACGCCGGTGTTTGGTACAGTAAATCTGAACGGGGAACGACTGCGGGTCGCGATCAACAGTATCGTTTGGCAGGACCGGGTGCTGCCGGTGAGCCTGCAGGTCGACGATGAGGATGGGCTGGCGGGCATCCATATCCCCGGTGCGCCCGTGACGGATGCCGTGCGGGAATCGATGGGTAGCGAGGTAGGCGCCATCGGGCCAACAGTGCTTACTACCGGCGTAACGGGACAAGCCATCGATGCCGGCGTGAGCCTGGGACGGCAGCTGATCGGAAAAAAGATCCGGCCAGTGCGGGTGACGGTACCCGCGGGCTACCGGGTATTGTTGCATCCTACAACTGCTTCCCTATGAAACATTTTTCGGTGTTGGGGATAGTGGTCTTGCTCGCGGTGGGAGTGCGGGGGCAGCGGGGTGTGCAGGGAGCTTTTGGGACCGGCGGCCGGGTGCCTGGTCAGGTGATCAGTGCCAGGCCGTCTTGCTCGCGGCATGCTTCTTCGGGCGGGGTGCGGTTGGAACTGACCGGCGTCTATATCGACAGCAGCCTGCTTTGGTTTGTGTTCCGGGGGACCAATGGTTCAGCGATCGATTTCCGGGCCGGGGGGATGCGATTCGCCTTCAAGGAACGGCGGGCGTTGAAGCGACGGGCGCTGCAGGAATTGCGGCTGGTGCCGGTGGTGCGCCTCGAGGCTCCGGTGGTGCGGAGCGACTCTGCGGTGCGCCTGTACTACGGACTGGTGCCCAGGGTGCCTTCTACACGGCAGGAGCTAGTGATCGAATGGGTGGAACGAAATGGCGACAGGCGGATGCAATTGCATGTGCCGGCCAGGATTTTATTAACCGCGCGTCGGTTGTGATGCGCTTAAAACATTTTTTATGCAAAAAGAACTTTGTGCTTTGAATCTGCTGCCGCTCGAGCATGAGCTGCGGATGATGGAATTGAAAGATGTATCGCCCGAAGCGGTGAACGCCGAATTGGTCCGCGCTACCGGGGAGCGGTTCTCGGTGCCGTTTGAAACGCCCGTGGGACGAGTGCCGGTGAGGGGGCGGGTTTTCTTTACGTTGAATGATGCTACCAAGCTATATACGGTGGAGGGCTATGACCTTTCGTTGCCGGACTCGGCGGCGGCTATGCATCCGGAGTGTACCTTTCCCTATGAGCCCTGGCTGGTGATCCGACTGGATGAGGCGGTAAACCTGATGCAGGGGCGGTTCATCTATCGGAAACCGGAGATCGGTGCGAGCTATTGGATCGGGGTGAGGGAGTTGCAGCTCATGCCGCTGGCCAGCTTCCAATTTATCCGTAGTGGCTTCGAGGTGCGGGAATTCCTAGCAGAGACGGGACTGGGGGGATGGCTGGGGCTCAGCGGGTGGATAAAGCTGGTGGAGGAATTGGAGCGGGGGCATCGGTGCGACCTGGCAATAGGTGCGGGGTCGGGGATGCGGGCGGTGAAGGTGGAGGCTGAGCCCCTGGGGCGGCGGCTGAAGGTGACGGATCGGCGCGGGAAGGAGGTGGGGAATGTCGGGGAGTTAGGTTGAGGGGGAGGGAGAAGATCGGTGGCAATAGCGGCAAAAAAGCCCCCTTAGGGGGCCTTTCCAAAAGCCCAGGAAAAATCGGTCGATTTTTAGTCCGACTTAATATCAGCGCTGACTCCACCGCCACTGACCATCGCGCTCATCAGGAAGCCGATCTGAGGACCAACTAAACGATATGGGTGTTTTCACTAATGTCGTTCAAAAAGGCAACAATGCCCGGCAGGCCTGGCGGATACTTAATGCCGCGCTGTACAAATACGAGACGGGCATCTATACCATAAAAGAACTCATCCACGATTACGAAATAGGCGAAAAGATCGTTGGAGACGTCGATTTTTCGTACGGCGTGGCCTCCAGGCCCGACGAAAAGGCAAAAAATAAAAAGACGGCCAAGCCGAGCCCCACACATTAGCAGACAAAGGAGGCCCCGTTGATAAGGCTGAAGTTGATCTGCTCGACACCCTCATCAACTAAAGTTGAAGAAACTAAGTTTTCAATTTCAGCAAGTTCGGATTACCCGTGACGACCTTGACACCCTCGACCCAGAAGTCTCCGTCATTGGTCACAATAATCAACCCCTGTGCCCGGGCGATCTGCGCATAGAGATGATCGTTGATATCCAAATATACGGGTATATCCTTTGTCAACTGTTTAAAGGTAAATTTATCCAGGTTATCAGAGAGGAAGCACAACCCATTGTTCGCACTGTATTGTCTGATCTCGGAGCAGGCTGCATCAAGATCCCGGGCGTAATCAGGCGAAGGCCGGTAAGTTCGTTTATAATGCTGGTGTTTCGGCGTGCCAGCGGTATTAGGGTTGCGCTTGCAAAATTCAAGGTAGAAAATGTCGTTCATGTACCTGTTGAGGATTTCGGAGAGGAGCAGTGAAGGCATCACCACTTTGGCGGATCTGACCGTTTTATGAGTGATGACATCCTCAAACAGTGCCTCATAAGGCGGCATATACGATTTGGAAAAGTTGGCATCCAAAATAGCCAGCCAGATATTTGCATCAAACAAATATTTGCCGCCCTCGACGGCCTTGTGTCGTCTAATGTCTTCGATAAGGAAAGACATTACGCTTCGCCAATAGCTTGATTGAAGATAGACTCATAACCGTCCGCATTCAACGCCCTTTCCCTGAGTCGCTTGATCTGATTGGGTAATACCTCGTTCTCTTCAGCCACTTCGGCTACTGTCACCAGATCGTCGACCTTTGCGCCGTAGCTCAGGTACAACTGACCGAGCGTGTAACGAAGAAAAATGGTGGAACAATTTTCGAGATCCTTGAAAGATAAAGTAACCGACTGATTTTCCTTCAATGCAGCGTCAAGGCTTGGATAGACCTGCTCGGCATCCTCCTTCGTCAGTGCGTATTTCTTATGAAGAATCGCGGCAATCTGGAGGTTAGAAGACATAAATAGTAGTATTGAACATCAAATTACAAAAAACGTGCAAAATTACGACAAAATACATTAAATATTGCTAAAAGGTCATTTTACAGCTCTAAACGGGAAAAACAAATTTATGATACTTCCCTGGAAGGATTTTTTCAGGCCAACGTGTCCAATTTGTCCCACACACGGCAATTTCGTACCCCAAAATGCGTCCCCGCTGATGATTTGCAGCCCGCCTCCATGATTCCTGCAATACTCCCGAATCCCTTCCAATCCCATGCCTGCCAAGGGCTCTCCGGTGACGCTATTCCCCGATAAGGCCCACTCCAGCGCCTCGGCACAAGTGGCTATTCTCCCTTCTGTGAAGGTCCTGATCGGCGGCAAAAAACCTATGCCGAGATCAGCCATTGTGAAAACAAAATAACCAGCCACCTGATAGTAATGCCCACACACAAATAGTGGGTCGTTGGTTTGCGCATGACGCTTGATATTGATAAAAATCTCCATCAGGTCCGACTCCATTTGGATCCTGAGTGTATCTGTTAAGCCATGAGTTCCCGTATGTGCCAGTAACTTTTTCTTCACGTAATCGATAAAATCTTCAAGTTGGTCCGGGGCAAAACTAGTACATAGCAAGGTCCGGCGTTGTTCATCGGGGAAGTCCTTATCGCGGTGTTTCAGCCATCCGTTTTCAAACAAGAAGCAAAACCGTTCCGCAAGGAAAGCGAAGTCGGAAGCTATGCTAACATTCCTCAACTTGAGTAACTGGTAATCGAAGGCGAGCAATAAGGCCGCCAGATTGGCATCGATCCATTCAAGTTCATAGCAGTCGGCTCGAAGTATGCAATTCTGGAATCGACTGGCCTGTTCATAAAATTCCAGCAGTTTCGCAATGCCTTCCGGCTCCGTCTTTATGACGCCGGCAAGCCTAATGGTCGCGGTATGTGGTGTGAGCGAGACCGACACTCGTTATCGAATTTTGGTCTGCAAAAATAGTTACCCTCCTCCTAAAAGGGCCATTTTTCGCAAGCATTTCAAGGAAAATCGCAAATCCCCGTAAGAGGATAGGTGGCCGAATCTTAAAACACGCTCAACTGGAGAGTCGGTCCAATCGTTGAAAACACCCTCCTTCGCAATCCTATCGAGGCCATCAAACTAAAGATGCTGGAGAAAGGACTAAAAAACAAGGACCTCGTAGGAAAGATCGGCACGAAGGGCTACGTCTCGGCCGTGCTGAATAAGTGCAAACCCCTGACATTTGAAATGGCTCGGCTATTTCATCGGGAACTAGGCGTATCGGCAAATGTGTTGCTGGGCTGAAAAATCGATCATCCAATAAAATCTTGCATTTCGATCAGCAACTGCTGTCTGATCGCATTTGCGCCAGGTAAGTTGGGGACCTATTGCAAAGGGAAATCCTTTTTTACCCATTCGATGTCTTCCTGAAACGTACGTAGACTTTCGAGGATCAACCGTTCGATAAATAGCTCGCCTGTGGGATTGTTGCGGCATAAGAGCCTAATCTCATAGGTTTTTGTGTAGTCATCCTCCTTGCGAAGTTTTTTGATTCCCAGGTATTTTCTGACCTCGACGTCCTCGATGCGCATGACTACCATGAGCATGAGCATCGCAAAGCGGATCTCTTCATCCGACCTGAGAGCATATAAGCCCCCGAATGGTATCCCAATGCAATCGGTATCCAATTTTTCCCTTAAAATATAGATATCACCGGGTTTTACGATTCCCATGAAGCTGTCATCATCGAATACTTTGTTCATAAAATAGGTTTTGTTTTGAACAAAGCTAGATGGTCGGGAGGGAAAAGCCGGTGACAAATGTCAAGCAGATGAGGTCAAATTATGAAGGATGGCGGTTCGCTGCCTGACAGAAGCAGTGTCGCGTCGAAATGGGCAAATCTCTAGCGAACAAGGATCAGGGTGCCATGGATGGATCGGGTGGCGCCGAGAATATCGGTATAGAGGATCGTCCAGACGTAAGTGCCGGTGCCTGCGGGATTGCCGCCGCGGAAGCCGTTCCAGCCACTGTAAGGGTCCACGGTCTCGAAAACCTTTTCGCCCCAGCGGTCGTAGATGACCAGCGCAAACTTTTGCACCAGCTGCGGATTCTTTACCCGAAAGACATCATTATGGCCATCACCGTTTGGAGTAAAGGCATTCGGGACGATGAGCTGCTGGGTCGGCAACACTTTTATATCCACTGGAACTACCGTGCTTGAACAATCGCCTTTTGTGAGGATCACATATACAGTGGTATCCGCCTCCAACGGCGTGGTGGTAAAATCGCCTTTTGCATTTGACTGGACAGGGGCCGCCCCGTTACCGGGGTCCGTCGCATAAAGGTCGTAAGTCCCTTCATCCAGGCTTTTGGCGTCAGGGCTGCGGAGTGCCCTTTCAAAACCACTATATCGTCGTACACCGGGGCATTCATTTGCGGCGTGAGATTATCGACATTGACGGACTGACCCGTTGTCGAGCAATTGTTCTGATCGGCGACCACCAAATAATAACTTCCCGCGCCTATCGAGGAAAGATCCTTTGTCGTAGCGACGGTACCGCCGGAAGCCTGGTACCAGGTAAACGTAAATGACGGTGTCCCGGTCACGGTAATACCTGTAATCGAACCTATATCCTGCGAACAGGTATCGGCTGTTATCAGCGCCGTGGACATATCGATCGACGGCGCAGGGTCATCGACAATCTGAACGGTTTTTACCGTTTTCGGGACCTATCGATTGCAGAACGATCGAAAAAATCGCCTGGTCTGCTTCGTCATCGTCGATAAGAAGGATATGCTTATAGGACATTAGCTGAGGTTGGGTGGATGGGCCTAAGATGCTTAAAACTTTGAAATAGGGTAGTTGACCTTGCGCGTCTCGTCAAGGACAAGGGGATTCGAACTAGCCGGACAGGGTCAGTCGCTTTCTCCTTGCCGACGGAAGCCGATCCGGGGACGGGGCTCCTGGGGTGGATCGATCAGCCGCTTTAGATGCATAAAGATGAGCTGTATATCTTCATCATACCCCTCCACCTTCCTTTCCAGCTGTTCCAGCTTTAACAGGATATCTGTGTGAGTGGATAGCATTTCCCGCATTTTCGTGTAGATGCGCATGATCTGGATATTTACCTTGATCGCCCTTTCACTGTTCAATACGCTGGAGAGCATCAGCACACCATGCTCGGTAAAGGCGTTGGGCAACTTTCTGCGGCCTCCCCAACTTGATGTCGCATTTTGCGATTTCAAGTTTTTAAACTCCTCTTCCGTTAACTGGAACATAAAATCCAGGGGGAACCGATCTATGTTCCGTTTAACCTGCTCATTTAATCGCCCGGTAGCTACCTGATACAGTTCGGCCAGGTCTTCGTCCAGCATTACTTTATGCCCGCGGATATAATAAATCCTGCTTATTACTACCTCATCGGATACGATCATCGCACTTTTTTCCTCTGCCATAAGATGGTTTTTTGAGGTGTCGCGATTTGCAACACAATGCATAAAATTATTGGTTCGGCCACTCAAAACGGATGGAACTTTTTCACGTCCGCCTGCAGCTCATCGATCACCTGTTGACTGTAGGCTTCGCACAAGGCGAGATCCGGGCATTCATTCGGTGATGGAAACCATCCTGATTATAACTGGTAATTGCGGTT
>DASYZH010000006.1:0-7136 GCA_035946435.1 Puia sp.
GGCGGCGGCGGTAGCGAATTCCAGGGTATCCTGTTCCGGCATTCCCTTTGTAAGACCGTGGATGAGGCCGGCCATGAAGCAATCGCCGCTGCCTACCTTATCGAGGATCTGCTCGCTGGTGTACTCTACGGAATGATAGAGGGTCTTGTTCGTATAGAGCGAGGTGTAGTATCTTATGCCTTTTTCCCCATGATCGAAGCGAAAGGTCTTGGCCACATGTTTGACCTTGGGGAAGGTCTTGATGATCTGCTCGCTGCTGATGCGGGCGTGTTCGAGGTAGTCGGCTTTGTTGCCGGTGGTAAGTTTTGCGTCGACGGGGATACCCAGCATTTTCTCCGCCGCCCAGAGGTTCCCCATGACCAGGTCGCAATGTTGGACCAGTCCGGGCATGATGTCTGTGGGTGCTGCGCCGTATTGCCAGAGTTTTGCCCGGTAGTTGAGGTCGACGGAGATAGTGATGTTCTTTTTGCCTGCCGCTTCCAGCAGTTCTTTGCAGACGGATGCCGCGTTGCGGTTGAGGGCCGGAGAGATGGCGCTGAAATGGAGCCAGCCGATGTCATTTAGGGTTTGATCCCAATCGATGGTGCCCGGCTGCAAGCCAGCGAAGGAGGAATAAGCCCGATCGTAGATGACGCCGGCATTCTTAAGATCTTTGCCCTTTGGGAGGTAATAGATGCCCAGGCGTTCGCCTTCGTACCGGATGCGGCTGGTGTCTACGCCGATGTCGTTCAGATACGAAGCTAATTGGCGTGTCATGAGGTTATCGGGAACGGCGGTGAAATAGGCGGAGGGGGTACCCCAGATGGCGAGGGCTGTAGCTACATTGCATTCGGCGCCGCCGACATAGAAAGGCAGGGTATTGTCTTTCAGCCAGCCACCATCCGCGTCCGGGCAGATGCGCAGCAGGAGCTCACCATATGATAATACTTTGCTCATAATTCTACCATTGCTTTAATAACGCCATTGGCCGGATCGAGCCAGGAGGCGAATTGATCTTTTACCTGATCGAAACGAACCCTATGCGTGATATAGGTCGTAGGATCGATGAGGCCTTTTTCCATTGCGTCGATGACCTTATCGAAGTCTTCGCGGGTAGCGTTGCGGCTGCTCATCAGCGTGCCTTCGCGTTTGTGGAACTCGGGGTGGCTGAAGCAGATCTCGCCTTTTTGCAGGCCCACCAGGACATAACGGGCGCCGTGCGCCATATACTGGAACGCGTCGCCCATGGCTTTGCGGCTGCCGGTCGCGTCGATCACCACGGTGGGCATATCCCCGCGGGTGATGTGCTTTAGCTGATCCATGGGGTTGTCGGCGGCGTTCACGGTGTGCAATATTTGGAGCCGCTCGCGGCAGAAGTTGAGCCTTGTTTCGTTGATATCCATGGCTATGACTTCAGCTCCAGCGATACGTGCCGATTCCATGGTGCCTAGACCGATGGGTCCGGCGCCTACTACGAGTACGAATTCCCGGGGTTGGATAGCGGCACGGCGTACGGCGTGTGCGCCGATGGCCAGGGGTTCGATGAGGGCAAGGTGGTCGTGGCTGAGGCCTTTGCCGTGGACAAGCGAAGCACTTGGGACGGACAGGTATTCTACCATGCCGCCGTCTATGTGTACGCCGGCGACTTTGATGCTGGTACAGCAGTTCGGTTTTCCGTTGCGGCAGGCGATGCAATGTCCGCAGTTGAAATACGGGATGATGGTCACGGCCTCACCTGGCTGGAACCCCGGGGCCTGGTCGAGGTCGACGAGATCGCCCGCCAGCTCGTGGCCGAGGATACGGGGGTATTCAAAATAGGGTTGTGTTCCTTCGAAAGCATGCAGGTCGGTACCGCAGATGCCGATACGGCGGATCTTGATGATGCTGTGGCCGGGTTTTGCGAGCGGCGCGGCGGCTTCGTTGTATTCGAACTCGCCGGGTTGTATACAGATTAAAGTTTTCAAGGGCTATGCATTTGCCAGGGCCCGGTCGAGATGGACATAGCCACCATCGACATGGATGAGCTGACCTGTGGTGTGACTGGATCTTTGGGATAAGAGGAAGACCGTCATGTTGGCGATCTCTTCCGATGTCGTCATGCGATTTCCCAGGGGAATCTTATTTGTAATGGTTTCGAGCTTGGCTTGCGGATCAGGCAGTGTGTTGACCCATTTCTCGTACAGTGGCGTCCAGCATTCGGCCACGATGATGGCATTCACGCGGATACCGTATTTCAGCAGCTCCACGGCCCATTCGCGGGTAAGGGCGTTGCGGCCTCCATTAGCGGCGGCGTATGCGGAGGTGTTGCCCTGGCCGGTTTCCGCGGTTTTAGAGCTGATATTGACAATTGCTCCCTTGGATTTGATCAATGCTGGAAGAGCGTGATGTGCGAGTAGGTAATAATGAATCAGGTTTTTGTGGAGGCTTGCCAGGAAGGCCTGGTAGCTCCCGGATTCGAGCCCTACACCATCGTTAACGCCGGCATTGTTGACGAGACCGTCGATGCGGCCGCAGCGTTGGAGCACGATCTTGATGGCCTGTTCACAGGCGTCGGGTTGGGTAAGCTCGGCAACCGTTTGAAAACCCTTGCCGCCGGATGCTTCTATGGCTTCCAGGGTAACAAGGTTATCCTTTTCGTTACGGCCGATGATAAAAGGGATGGCCCCTTCGGCTGCGAGGACTTTGACGATGCCTTCGCCGATACCTTTGGCGCCGCCGGAGACGATGATGACTTTGTCTTGTAATTCGAGGTTCATAACTTATAAAAATTTATGGCATTGCCGCCGAAGAAGGCGGCTTTTTCGGTTTCGGTGAAAGGTGCGAAATAGTCCTGAACGATCCTTAGTACCTGCTCGTAGCTTGCCGCGACCAGGCACACGGGCCAATCCGACCCATACATGATACGGTTGACACCGAAGGCTTCCACGATGGTATCGAGATAGACCCGGAAATGTTCGGGTTTCCAATGATACCAGTCTGCCTCCGTGACCATACCGGATATCTTACAATACAAATTCGGGTAGGCGGCGACGGCGCGGATGGCGGCTTTCCACTCTTCGGTTATATAGCGGTCTTTGATATGCGGTTTGGCGATATGATCCAGCACGAAGGGTTGGCCGGGGAAGCTCGCCACGAAATCGCGGGTGTAGCCCAGCTGATCGGGATAGATCAGGATATCGTAGGTATAACCGTGGGGTTCGAGCAGCGCGATGCCGCGTTTGAAGCTGGGTTTGAGCATCAGGGCGCGGTCGTGTTCTCCCTGCAGGATATGGCGGAAGCCTTTGAGCTTAGGGTAACGCTTGTAATGGACCAGGCGTTGTTCAATGTCGGGGCCTCTCAAGTCGATCCAGCCGACGACGCCTTTGATGAAGTCGTTATCTGTTGCGAGCTGCAGGAAGTAGTCGTTCTCGTCTTCGGACTGGAGTACCTGTACGAGGACGCAGCCATCGATGCCTGTCTGTTCTAGTAGCGGTTCCAGGTCCGCAGGCAGGAAGTCTTTTTGGATGACATGCATCTCCGGGGTGATCCAGGCATGGGCGTTCGGATCATATTTCCAGAAGTGCTGGTGGGAATCAATTCTGGCCATAGGCTTTAACGTTTTGCCGGGCCTGGCCCAGGTTGTCGATGCCGAGCTCCACTACGTCGCCGGGCTGGAGATAGACATTGGGTTTCATGCCCAGGCCTACTCCGGCGGGGGTTCCGGTGGAGATCACGTCACCAGGAAGCAGGGTCATGAACCGGCTGGTATAGGCGATCAAAAAGGGTATGTTGAAGATCAGGTTGGCCGTTGTTCCGTCCTGCATCTTTTTTCCGTTAACGGTGAGCCATAGCCGCAGGTTGTGGACGTCTTTTATTTCGTCTTGCGTCGCTAGCCACGGCCCCATGGGGGCGAAGGTGTCGCAGCCTTTACCCTTGTCCCAGGTTCCGCTGCGTTCGATCTGGAACTCGCGTTCGGAGACGTCGTTATGCAGGCAATAGCCGGCTATGTAGTTCATGGCGTCTTTTTCCTCCACGTAGCTGGCTTTTTTGCCGATGACGAGGGCGAGCTCAACCTCCCAATCGGTCTTCTTACTGTCTTTTGGAATAACGATGTTATCGTTGGGGCCTACGAGGGCGGTGGTGGATTTCATGAAGATCACCGGCTCCGGCGGTGGCGTGGCATTGGTCTCTTTTGCATGGTCGACGTAATTAAGACCTATACAAACGATCTTCGAAGGGCGGGCGATGGGGGAACCCAGGCGGGTGCCTTTGGGGAGTTCTTTGAGCTGGTTCCTGGCTATATATTTTTTTAGCCGATCCAGACCACCTGTGCCGAAGAATTGTTCGTTATAATCTTCGCCAAGGCCTGAAGTGTCATAATATTTGCCGTCGAGTACGATGCCTGTGGTTTCTTTTTCGGGTGAGCCGTGTCTGATGAGTAGCATACGATCAATTGTTTAATTTAGTGAAACCGCCGTCGATGGGATAATCGCAGCCGGTGATGAAAGAAGCTTCGTCGCTGCAAAGGTACAAAATGAGGCCGGCGATCTCATCCGGCCTGGCCATCCGGCCGATGGGTTGGGTCTTCGATAATTTTTCGAACATCTCCTGTTCTTTGCCGGGGTAGTTCTTTTTCAGGAATCCATCCACGAAGGGGGTATGAACGCGGGCCGGCGAGACACAGTTACAGCGGATCTTATCTTTGAGATAATCTTTGGCTACGGAAAGGGTCATGGAATACACGGCGCCCTTGGTCATGGAATAAGCAAACCGGTCCGGGATGCCCACGGTGGCCGCGATCGAGCACATGTTGACGATGACGCCGCCCTTTTCTTTCAGGCGCGGGATGCCGGCATGTAAGCAGTTGTAGACGCCTTTAACATTGACATTATACAGCCGGTCGAAATCGGCTTCGCCGGTGGATTCGGCCGTACCGATATGTGAAACGCCTGCGCTATTGACGAGGATGTCGAGTTGCGGGAGGCTGGCGAAGAGCTCTTTTGTGGCTTTTTGGTTGCTGACGTCGGCGGTTTTCGCCACTGCGTTGCTTCCTATTTCTTTGGCGGTTTCTTTTGCCTGTTCTTCGTTGATGTCCGCTACATATACGGTGGCGCCTTGTTTTCCCAGCAAGATAGCTACGGCCTTGCCGATGCCGCTGCCGGCGCCTGTGACTACTGCGTGTTTACCAGAGAGACTGAACATTCTTCTATTGTTCCTTTAGTGAAAAAATTTTTTTTGTGAGCCGCCATTTCTCGCCTTCGCGTCCGCCGGGTATTGCTTTTTGGTATTTCCACATGAGCTCTTCCCAGCGCCCGACGGCGGGATTGGCATTGTCCATGGCAGCTTTTTTTTCAAAGCTGAAGGTTTCGTCTGTTTCCATGATCATGAAGAGCCGGTCTTCGAGGCGGTAAATCTCCATTTCGGTGATGCCGCTTTGCAGGATGCTTTGTTTTATCTCGGGCCAGACGTTTTTGTGCCAGTCCTCGTATTCGGCGATGAGCTTTTCGTCTTTGTTCAGGTCCAGGGCCAGGCAGTATCGTCTACTATTCATGCGGTTCATGCGATGGCGGGGTTTGCTGGTTTGGCTTCGGTTTCCGTGATGCGATAGCCCCGCAGACCGAAATACAGGATGAAAGCCATACAAATAACCGGCATGATATAGGCGATCTGAATGCTACCCGTGTGGTCGGAGATGATGCCCATCATGAGCGGAGTGAATGCGCCGCCGATGATCGACATCACTAAAAATGACGAGGCCAGCTTCGTTTCTTCGCCGAGGTCCTTGATGCCCAGGGCGAAGATGGTGGGGAACATGATCGAGAGGAAGAACGGGATGGCCATCATAGCATATACCGCGACACGACCGTGCGCGCTCAGGGCGATACATAGCAAGAAAATATTGACGACCGCATAGATGCTCAATAGCCGGGCCGGCTTGATATACTTCATGAGAAAGGTGCCGAGGAATCTGCCGGCCATGAAGCCGATCATCGCATTGCCGAGCATGATGCCGGCGTCTTTTTCGGGGATGCCGGCGGTGAAGCGGGAAAATCGGACGAAGAAGCTCGTGACGCCGACCTGTGCGCCGACGTAAAAGAATTCGGCAATAACGGCCCAGCGGACGCGGGGGATGCGGAAGACCTTGAAAGAGAATTCCGTGCCGTGGCCGCCGGCGTCTGTCGCCTTTATTTCGGGCAATTTGGTGAAGATAAAGACGATGGCGACCACGATGAGCACACAGGCAATCACGAGATAGGGCGGTTTTATGGAACTCGCCTCGTGCTGCAGATAAGCAGTGAGCTGGCCATCTGCTTTCATATTAGCCAGCTCGGCTTTCGAATGTTCGACGCCGCTAAGAATGAAGCGGGTGCCGATATAAGGTGCGACGACGGCGCCGAGGCCATTGAAGGATTGCGCGAAATTCAGCCGTTGTTCCGAGGTCTCCGGGGCGCCGAGGATCGCGGCGTAAGGATTGGCCACCGTCTCCAGGAAGGTAGCACCGCTGGCGGCGATGAAAAGCGCTACCAGGAAGAAGGTAAAGTTACGGCTATCGGCCGCCGGCAGGAACAATAAGGCGCCAATTGCGAATAAAAAGAGGCCCATGAGGATCCCTTTTTTATAGCCGAATTTATGGCTGAAGAGGCCGGCGGGGATGGCGATCACGAAATAGCCGAAGTAAACTGCAAAATCGATGAGGGAAGACTGGGTGTCGCTGAGTTGACAGACCTTCTTCAATTGGGGGATGAGGATACCATTAATGTTGTGCAGGAACGCCCAGAGAAAGAAGAGCGAACAGATCAAGATAAATGGGAATAAGAATTTGTTTTTTGACATTTAGCAAGCTTTTGACGACTGCGCCGTGCTTTTGTGCGGGCGTACCGGAAGGTCAAAGAAAAGGCATTTTGGGCGGGTTTGGCGGTTGGAAGTTATCAGAGTATTAAGTTATTTTAACATAAATATGCCCAAATATCGGGAATTTGAGGAATATTTCATACGAAAGTAGATATCGAATAGGCGATGCTGTCGACAACAAATTCAAAAGCTGCTATTCCGTTTCTGTGGAAATGTTCTTAGGCCACTATCGCCCTTTGATTGTAGGTGATAATTTGCTGGAAGGGGACTCCCTTCAATTTATGCATAGTCTGGTCGAAATTGACAGGGATCGTAAGAAAGTGTTT
>DASYZH010000007.1:0-3208 GCA_035946435.1 Puia sp.
CCCAGGAATACCTTATTTATGCTGCTCAAAAAAAAATAGAAAGCGGCGCCCACGCCCGCTAGCAGCAGTTGGGTATGCAGAAAATAAAACCGTTCCGGGACATTGTGGTCCACCAGCCAGATCCCAATGAGGGTCGCCGTATATCGCCCGGTCCAATGCCGGTAAATCTGCGCCAACCCGGCCCAGATGCCAACCTTCCTATCCAGGAGATATAGCTGGTAATCATCAGCCGACATGGAATTGAAAAAAGTCACGAGGAAAAAAGGCAATAAACAGAAAAGAAGTGTTCCCCAAACCAAATACGGCCAACCGGACTTTCCAAAAGAGGTGCGCATTAGCGGTGTAGATATAATTATTCCGGCTAATGTAAGCAATTATCCGAAGGCTTTATTCACCCGGCTCTGGCACACACTGGAAATTATTGCTAATTTCACGGCGAAATCAACCACCGCCGCATGGAGACCGCCCAGAAAAAGAAACTTGCAGGATGGGGAAATTACCCCGTGGCCGAATCCTTCACCGTAAGCCCCCGGGACGAAGGTGATGCGAAAGCGGACCTGACAAAAGGTGCGATCATCGCCAGGGGGCTTGGCAGGAGTTATGGCGACCAGGCCGTTAACGAGAACAACTATGTAGCCATCTGCACCAAGCTCAACCATTTTTTGCACTGGGACGAAAAAGAAGGGATCCTGGAATGCGAAGCCGGCGTCAACCTTGAAGAGATCATCACTGTTTTCGGTCCCAAAGGGTGGATGCCGATGATCTGTCCCGGCACCAAATTCGTGACCATCGGGGGAGCCATTGCCAATGATATACACGGGAAGGCGCATCATATCGACGGCTCCTTTGTCAACAGCGTGCTTTCTTTTACCATTCTGCTGGCGGACGGGCGGATCCTTGAAGCCTCGCGGACGGAGAATGCCGATCTCTTCTGGGCCACTTTCGGCGGTCTGGGTTTGTTAGGCGTGATCTTGCGGGCAAGGCTAAAACTCCGGAAGATCGAAACGACCTATTTCAAGACGAAATCGATCAAGATCAAAAACCTGGACCATATGCTCGAAGCATTGGACCAGTACGACACCGAATACAACTACTCCGTAGCCTGGATCGACGCCCTCGCCAGGGGTTCCCGGCTAGGCAGCGGAGTGCTTTCACTGGGTAATGCGGCAGCCTTCAACGATCTGCCGGAAAAGCTGAAAGCAGAGCCGCTCAAGCTACATAAGGCAGGAAAGCTCAAGGTGCCTTTTTTCCTTCCTTCGTTTGCATTGAATGGTCTCTCGGTCCGGTTGCTCAACCGGGTGATCGCCTTTGTACAAAATTCGCCCAAGCAGTTCGCGCACTACGAGAAATTCTTTTTCCCGCTGGATGCCATCAACGACTGGAACAAGGGTTATGGCAAAAGAGGGTTCATACAATATCAATTCGTGATCCCTGAGGATCAGGGCAAGAAAAACCTCACGGAGATCCTTGAAATGATCGCCGGCAGCGGATGTACGCCTTTTCTAAACGTCTTCAAGCGCATGGGCGAAGGACAAGGGATCCTTTCGTTCCCGTTCAAAGGATATACCCTTGCTATAGATTTCCCGGTGACAAAAGCGCTGCTCGAGTTCACTCCCAAGCTCGATGCGAAAGTGCTATCGGCCGGCGGCCGCCTTTACCTGGGCAAGGATGCCTTGTTGCAGGAAAGCACATTCAAGGCCATGTATCCCCGGTATCAGGAATGGATGGCCATCAAACGCAAATACGATCCCGACAACCGGTTCAGCTCGAATATCTCGCGACGGCTGGGGTTGGATGTCCGATAGGTCTGGCAGGTCTGAAACGCTGATGCGCAGGGTTAAGGTTTCGAAGAAAACTTTTTTCTTACCCGGCTCAACGTCTCGAGAGTCATGCCCAGATAAGAAGCAATGTATTTAAGGGGGATGCGGTTGGACAGGGGCTCATGGTGCAGGAGGAATGAGCGGTATTTGTTCTCTGCTTTTGTCAGCCGGGCGATATAGGCACGCTTTTCGGCCTCGGCGTAATAGATCTCCAGCAGCTTTCTCGCCAGGATATTGGATTCCGGATGTAGTTCATACAGGGTCTGCAGATCATCGAGGGTCATCGCGAGCAGGTCGCAGTTCTCGAGCGCCTGGATGTTCTCGACGGCGGGACTTCGCTGGTGCAGGCCGAAGATAGAAGAGACGAGCTGATTCTCTACCGTGATCCAGGTGGTGATGTCCCGTTGCCCTTCGCGGACGAAACCGCGGGTCGCACCTTTTACGATAAAATAGATGTGGTCGCAATAAGTGCCCTCCTTCAACAACATCTTTCGCTTTCGGACGGTAGCGACGGAGATATGCTCCCGCAGATAGGACTCGATGGCTGGGCTTACCGGATAGAGCGGTTGCAGCACAGCGAGCAGTGGTGTGATGTCAGGTGTACGCGAAAGCTCCTGACCCGACCCGGGAGGTTCAGGTTGTTTCATTGGTTTAGTGGTTTAGGTTAGGTGATTAGGTGATAAGCAAATATAAATAAACCGGCAAAGGTTTGTATCGCTATTTTGCGGACCGTTTGGGTTTTTTGAGGAGGCGGGAATAGTAAGCGCAGACGTTGTTCATCATGCAGATCTCGCACCGCGGTTTTGGCAAGCAGATCTCCCGACCCAGGAATGACATGGCCATTCCGGCCTCCCATTCATCCGTTGGAAGTATTTTCATCAGTTTTTCTTCAATTTTCTTAGGGTCTTCGTCCCTGACGATACCCAAACGGGGGGCGACGCGCACCACATGAATGTCTACGATCACCCCTTCCGGGGGCCGGTGCATCTCGCGGAGGATGACATTGGCTGATTTCCGGCCGATACCCGGCAGTTTAACAAGCTCCTCCTGGGTATCGGGAATGGCCTTATCGGTTTTTATCTGCTGAGCGATGTTGACCAGCCAGGTGGCCTTGTGAGCGAAGTTCCGGACGCCGGCGAAATAAGGAAAGAGCTTTTCCGGGCTGGCAGTAGCCAATGCCGACATATCCGGCCAGGCAGCGAAGAACCCGGGTGCGATCTTGTTGATGACATCGTCCCTGCTTTGAGCGGAAAGGACGACCATGACGAGAAGCTGGTAGGTATTCCCGTGGTCGAGCGGGTGCTTCTTGTGTTTGTACTTTTCGATCAGGGGAGCCATCGCCTTTGGCCAATCGGTCTTTGTAGTAGCCATACTAACCATTTATCATC
>DASYZH010000008.1:0-50715 GCA_035946435.1 Puia sp.
ATCAAATAAAGTAAGCGTTTGAAGGATTCTGAATTGCAAATAGCTGAATACCAATCATTTGACTTTCATGGCATGTCTTTGGTCTTTAAGGGAAATCATAAAACCAATAAAACATGAACATGTTTTTCGCATCAATGTTGATTACAGCTAAGACCTTATGTGGGTTAACTACTTTTGCCGGAGTTTCTAAGGCCGGTGAAGAAAAGGCCCCCCGCCGGACCTATGTGCTGGTCCACGGCGCCTGGACATCGTCAGCAGGTTTGGAGCAAGTGAAAGAGGGGCTGGAAAAAGCCGGACAGAAAGTAATACTGGTATCTCTGCCGGGACATGGTGATGACCAGACGCCACCTAACACACTCACCATGGACGTTTACCGGGACAAAACCATCGAGGCAATCAATGCCGTACATGGAAAGGTCATTCTGGTTGGACATAGTATGGCCGGGATGATTATTTCCGCAGTAGCCGAGAAGATACCGAATCGTATCGACAAACTAATCTATCTGGCTGCCTACTTGCCTGCCAATGGCCAGAGTTTGTTAGATCTGGCATCTACCGACAAGGACTCCTACCTCGGAAACGCACTTGTGCCTTCAGAAGATAAACTGACTATCGGTATTAAAAAAGATGTCATCGTCCCGGCCTTTTGCCAGGATGCACCAGATGGTGTGAAAAACGTGGTGGTATCGACCTTTCGTGCAGAACCTGCTATTCCCCTGACGAATAAGGTAACGCTGACTATGGAAAATTTTGGACACGTGCCGAAGTATTATATTCATACATTACAGGACCATACGGTTTCGCCAGAATTGCAAAAACGGATGGTAGCTGCAGCTTCCAATGTCGTAAAAGAATATTCACTTGATAGCAGCCATACACCTTTCCTCTCTATGCCGGATCAGCTGGTGGATTTGCTCTTGAAGATCGGAAAGTAAATATCTTTTATAACTATCAACTAATCCCCTCACGTCAATCGCGTTGAAAGGAACCATTTGCAGAACGATTCCTGTAACAACCATTCCTCGCGCATGTAGGTCCACATTATGCAGGTGGCGGATTACTACCGGGCAGCCGATGCTATTCTACGCGCAAATTTGTGACGGGGTTGGCGATGGCTGCCCTGATCGTTTGGACACCGACAGCAAGGATTGCTATTGTCAACGCTATCCCGACCGCCAGCAAGAAGGTCCACCAGGGTACGCTGATGCGATACGCAAATGTCTCCAACCATCGGTTCATCCCAAGCCAGGCGATCGGGCTTCCGATCACAAAGGCGATCAGGATCAGGTAGACGACATCTTTCGTCAGCATTACCAGTATGCCGGGGACTTCCGCCCCCATGACCTTGCGCACCGCGATCTCTTTTCTTCTTTGCATACAATTGAAAAGGGTCAGTCCTAATAATCCCAGGCTGGCAATGAGGATGGCAAACAGGCCGGAAAAAAGGGAAAGTTTTCCAAAAGCCGCTTCGGACCGATATTCTCTATCGATGGCCTCATCCAGAAAAAAATAATTGAGGGGAGTCGTTGGAGCCAGCTGATGCCATTTGGACCTTATGCCTTCAATAGTCGAGGGCATATTCCTTGCGGAAATGCTCAAGGTAAGGTATCTGAAGGCCCGGTTGAATTTAAGGAAGATCTGCGGTTGGATCTGTTCCTGTAATGATCTGAAATGAAAATCTCTCACCACGCCAAGGACCGTTCCGTGGCCACCCTCTCCCTTGAAAGGTTTATTGAGAACATCTGCCGGGGAGGGATACCCCAGTTTCTTCGCGGCTGTTTCATTCATGAGGAGATAGTTGCCGGAAAGGTTTTTTGAAAATGCCTTTCCTGCCACCAAATTGATTTGAAAGTTATTCAGAAAATCGTCGTCGATCATGTACAGGGCCATGTCGCCGGCCTGCATGGTCCCCCGGTAGTTTTGGATCTCATAATCCACGGGTTCGAATCCGGAGTTGGGAATGCCCGAAGAAGCGGATGCCGACAGGACACCCGGGATGCTTTTCATTTCCTGCTTGAATGCGGTAATGTGGTTTTGTACGACTGTATCCCGATTGAAGTCGATTACGAACATCTGGTCTTTCTTGAAACCAAGTGGCTGCTCACGCATATAGGTCAGCTGGGAATAAACCACGAGGGTGCCGACGATCAGCACTATGGAGATCGTAAATTGCAATACCACTAATGTCTTCCGCAATAGGATGCCGTTCCTGGTGGACGTGAACCTCCCCGTGAGGGCGGTAACCGGATCAAAGGAAGACAGCATGATCGCCGGATAGATACCCGCTGCAAGGCCGAGACCCAGGCTGAGCAGGAACAATATTCCTATGTTGGAAGCCTGTTCAAAGAGGCCGGAGCTGATCGGTTTTTCGCAGATCTGGTCCAGTTCGGGTATCAGGGCTGCACACATCCCGCAGGCTATCAGGAAAGCGCCGAGACTCAGCAAGGTGGATTCCGCCCAGAATAGCCGTATCAGCTGTGTGCGGGAAGCGCCGGCAATTTTCCGGATGCTTGTTTCCTTCGCTCTTTTGAAAGCCCGGGCCGTGGTGAGGTTAACGAAGTTTGCGCAGGCTATGATCAAGATAAAGACGGCAATAGCGGAGAAGATGTAGATATTATTGATATTCCCGCTTTCCTCAAATTTATATTTCCCATGCAGGTAGATGCTTCTTAATGGTTCGAGCAGCAGGCTAAAATGGCTTTGGTGCTCATTGATCAGCTTGTTGGCGTTCTTGTTCATGAAGTCCTTCAGCTTAGGCTGAAAGCTTTTGGGGTCATAGCCTTTGGAGAACATCAGATAAGTCTCTCCATTATAGGCGTTCCAAAGATTGGTATAGGCCGAATCCACATTGACCGCGCTCGTATCCTGCGGTCTTACTGCGGAGAGCAGGATGTCGGATCGGAAATGTGAATTATCGGGCATATCGCGGATAACGCCGGTGACGGTTGCGACATCTTCGCCATTTAAACGCAGCGGTTGACCGATGGGGTCAGCTGAGCCGAAATATTTTCGGGCGCCCGTTTCGGAAAGTACAATGCTGAGCGGCCGGGACAGGGCAGTGGCGGGATCGCCTTTGAGAAACTGATAGCTGAAAGCGGAAAAAAAGTTGGGGCTGGCGAGCAATACATTATTCTCCAGGACCGACGTCCCCTTTTGGTTCGAAACCATGAAGGGCCGGGGTGTAATGTCGACGACCTGTTCCACCTCCGGGTAGTTTTCCTTTAGAAGGGGTCCCATGGCTATCGAAGACGAGCCGAAAGATGTCCCTTCCGGCTGTTCATTTTGGAGGACCAGCCGGTATATCCTATGGGCATTGACGTGGTAGGAGTCATAGCTCAATTCGTATGAGTCATATAAATAGATCAAAAAACAGGCACATAAGGCGATGGCCAATCCGGTAAGGTTCAAAAAGGAGTAGGCCTTGTCTTTCCAAAGCGTCCTGAAAATGTTTTTCAAAATGGTTACTTGCATTGGTGGTATGTTGTAGGCCTTTTAAAGTTATTGTTTTTTTCTATATCGCAGTAGCCCTACCAGCAATGATTTGGTTAGGACCCCGAGAGGTCCTAACCGATAAAAAGTGGATGGTAATGCGGTCTCTTTGTGCCAGACGCTAATGTTCCCGGTCCTGGTCATGTCTTTTAGACAGGATCGCGTCTATGGAGAATTTGCCGGAGCCGGAAATGAGCAATGAAATGAGGCCGCAAATATACAATAGATTGATCTCGTAGCCGGGGGGACCAAACAAGGGCCCCTGCGCGGTTAAGCCAATGGTTTTAATAGCGCTGAATCCGTAATGGATATGAATGCCGAACATTGCGACCATCATCGTGACAATAAGCGGTACGGCAGTTATGCTTACAAATATTCCAAGGAAGACAGCTGCCCCGCCAAATACTTCCACTAAAGGTGTGACCCAGGACATAAGGTGCGGGAAGGGGACATTTAATTGTATTAGTAATTTCTCAAAGCCCCCCGGCCCCCTGCTTAATTTCGCCCAGCCGTGAGCCATAAATCCAAAGCCAATGATCAAGCGCAAAAATAAAGGGGCTATTTGCCGGTAGTTTTTACCGGCTATAGAAAATGTGTTGTTGAGCATAGTTAAAAAGTTTGATCTCTTTAGTCTTAAAGAAAATTCAGTAGTCTTTAGAAGGGAACAGAGATCAAATTAACAAAGCTCTATTTCTGAGATATATTGGAATGGGATCGACGCATGAAGCTGAAAGTGCGTCATGCAGCACGTTGATCCCGTTAAAAAGAGGAAGGCCTGGGAAAAGTGCCGTAACAGGAACGGCTAATAAAGGCAAGGATGGGTCTACAGAGGATGTCCCGTCATGAAAAAGCGAGATCTCATCTGAAGTATAACCGGTACAGGCTTTGTTTTGCTCCGTGTTTTGCGATGTATCATTAATAAGCGAATTCAACGCCCTTCTCACGGGACAGGAGCCAAACACGAAGAAGCCCAGAATGATCAGAAGGCCGCACAGGTAACGCAAGGACCGCATGATTTGCAATAAGTGATTGTCAAAAGTAATAAAAAAAGGATGGATTGAAAAATATTGGACAGATCATTCCAATTTAGCTATATTTGTGGACTGATCATTCCAAAATAGAATTTTATGAATGCATTACGAGGCAAGATAGCCGTCGTGACCGGCGGCAACAGCGGCATTGGATATTCCACCGCGAAGGAATTGGCATCCCGTGGCGCCACCGTCATCATCACGGGCAGGAACCGCGCAGCGGTGGAAGCAGCAGCAGCAGAGCTGAAAGTCAGGGGCATTGTCGCAGACCAATCGAGTCTGACGGATACGGACGCGCTGGTGGCCGCCGTCAAAGAGGCTTACGGTAAGGTCGACATCCTTTTTGTCAACGCGGGCGTGGGCTTCTTCGTGCCCATCGAGCAAGCGACCGAGGACCACTACGACCAGATCATGAACGTCAACTTCAAGGGTGTCTATTTTACGCTCAGCAAATTCCTCCCCATCCTGGCGGACGGCGCGGCGGTGACGTTTAACAGCTCTATAAATGCTACCCTTGCCATGCCCGGCTCCGCCGTCTATTCCGCGAGCAAGGCAGCCCTCAATTCCCTGGTGAGGGTGGCCGCCGCAGAATTGGCTCACCGGTCCATCCGGGTCAATGCCGTGAGCCCGGGCCCCATCCAAACGCCCATTCTGACGAAAACGGGGATGGACGAGTCCACACTTGCCTCCGTGAAAACCAATCTCGGCGGCAAGATCCCGCTGAAGCGATTCGGGGATTCGGAAGAGGTCGCCAGGCTGGTAGCCTTCCTTTCCGGTCCCGACGGCGCGTTTATTACCGGTTCGGATTACGTCATCGATGGGGGACTAAACCTCAACGCTGTCGCGATCTAACGCCGGCGGCTAAGACTTTTAAATTCGTACCTTCGTCCAATGGCAAGAACGAAGGAATTTGATGAGGAAGAGGTGTTGGACAAAGCACTGCAACTTTTCCGGGAAAAGGGGTATAACGGTACCTCGACCCAGGACCTTGTCGACAGGCTTTGTATCAGCCGCTCCAGCATGTACAACTGCTATACGGACAAGTACAATCTTTTCCTGCAGGTGCTCGGGCGTTTTCGGGAAACGGCGACGGAAAGCTTCATTGCAAAGCTGAAGGCCGCCTCCTCCCTCAAATCCGTCTTGCACCAGGTATTCCAGGACGTCATCGGGGATGAGGAAGGGGGCTGTTTTTTGGCCAGCTGCGCGTTGGAAACGGCTCCCCGGGAACCCGAGGTAGCCCGGCTGGTCAGGGAAAACATGGAGGCTGTTGAAGGGGCGCTCGTCGAAGCCATCAAAAAGGCCCAGCGGGCGGGAGAGATCAGCACGGGATGGACGCCGCGAAAACTGGCCGGGTACCTGTACAGCAGCCTGAACGGCCTTATGATCCTGCTGAGCTTTGGAGCCGATAAGAAAGCCTGCCGGGATATCGCGTCCATTTGCCTCTCGGTGTTGGAAACGCCGGGGCAGTAGTGGAATGCTATACTCAAGGTCGACGATGAATGATCAGATCGGGACTGCGGAGGCATTCTTCACGCGGAAGTCCCGCCAGCATTTGTAGCCCAGGAATTGCACGATCGTATTCAGGGTCCTGGTTTGGGGCAGACTTTCATACCGCACCCGTCCCCAAATTCGTTTCAGGGTGACATGGCTCAACGCGATTCCCGTGTGATCCTGGATCATCACGCTCAGCTCCAGAAAATCCTGGTTGTTCCAAAGCTCGCTCGAGCCCCAGCCCGTTTTTTCCTCGAACAGATGTTTAACCTGCCGAATCAAACCCTGGTCCATAAGGTCTGTTTTTAATGATTATGTTCTCCGATGTTCTGATCTATTTGCCCGAATTGGGGTAATTTACTCCGGGGCCGAAAAAACATTCGAATGCGCTGATCTTGCCGTTCTTTAGCTGGAAACAATCGGTGTTCCGGAATAATTTTCCCTCGGTGGTCCACCCGTTTGTGATCACAAAGGCGATATCGCCATCGACGACGAACTTGTCGACTTCGAATCGTTTGATCTTATAGGCGTTTGGCCAGCACCTTTCCTTGAAAGCCTTTAGCTTGATATGGTCGTCGAGCGGGCTGGAGAAAGTGAACCCGTCGGCGAGAAGCTGCTGAAGCGAATTCCAATCTTTATTGATCCAGGCGGCATACCACGCCCTGACGAGTTTTGCATTTGGCTCGGTGGGGTTCCCCGGCGAGGGGGTGGCGCTGGCGGGCGAAGGGACGCTGGCGGTGGGTGAAGGGACGCTGGCGGCGGAAGCGGCGGAGGATTGGGCAAAACCCGCCGCACACGACAGGATAACCCCTACCAATAGCATTTTGCGAAAGGACGCAGGTAGTTTCATATTTTTTTTGTTTTGGTACAGTAAATTAGCATAATCACCCGCGCAATTGGTGGAAAATCAACGAATGGATGACTTGATCGTACGGACAGCAGGATGGAACCTACGAGCGCCGCATTCCGGCTGTATTCCGTCTATGTTCCGGCCGTAGCCGGCGCATGGCCGGTGTGTAGCCCGCGGGAATATCCCGGCTTTTAGTTCAGGAAATATCTTAATTTGTCTGACTGATGCGAATAATTTGTCAGACTGATGTACATGATGAGAACCATCAATTGGAAAAGAATTTCACTGCATGTTGCGTTCTGGCTCGCCTATATGGTGGAGGACATAACGCTCATCTACCTGTGGGATAAAGACAGGCTCGCCCGATTTTCGGTGAGCCACCAACTGGTACTGGCCGTTTGCAATAGTGCGACCTCGCTGATCCCGAAATTACTCTTTATCTATTACGTACTTTATTATAACCTCCCCAAAATTCTAAATACCCAAAAGGCCGAAAGGAGGAAATACATTGCCTTGTTGTTACTCGTACTCATTGCGGATACCTTTTTTTATCGGGCGATCGGCGTATATTTTCAGAGCCCGGTGATCTATAGTGGATTGATCAAATTCACGCCCTATTTCAGCGGCGCCTGGTTCTTGCAATTCTTCATGGATATCGGCTGCGCCTCGGGCGCGGCCATAATGATCAAGCAGATCCGGCTACAGCTGGCGGCCAAAGAAAGGGAAAATAACCTTGTGAGGGATAAATTGGAGACCGAGCTGAAGTTCCTGAGGAATCAGACCAACCCCCATTTCCTGTTCAACACCTTGAACAATATCTATGCGCTGGCGAGGAAAAAATCCGACGAGACCGCGGATGTGGTGATGAGACTGTCGAAGCTCCTCCGGTTCATGCTCTATGAGACAAAGAACGAAAAGATCAGGATCAGCGATGAGCTCAGGATACTCGATGACTATATCGAGCTGGAAAATTTGCGGTATAATGACCGGCTTACGCTCAGCTTCATCAGGGAAATTGACAACGAGAACGAACCGATAGCCCCGCTGCTCCTGATACCCTTTGTGGAAAACGCTTTCAAGCACGGGGCAAGCGAGAGCAGGTTCGAATCCTTTATCAACCTGGAAATGGCATTGCAAGACGGTATCCTGGAATTCAGCATCGAAAACTCGAAGGAAGAGAATGGAAAAATGATCAACGACGAAAAGATAGGGCTCACCAACGTCCGCCGCCAACTAGAACTTTTATATAAGGAACATGAAGTTTCGATAAAATGCGAGGCTACGGTTTTCAAGGTGTTTCTGAAGATAAACCTGAGGCGATATGCAAATCTATAACTGCATGATCATTGAAGATGAGCCATTGGCTACCGAAGTGTTGCAAGACCATATCAGGCAGGTGCCCTTCCTGAAGCTGGTCTGCAGTTGCAGCGACGCTTTTTTTGCCATGGAGCGATTGCAGGAATTCGAGATCGACCTGATATTCCTGGATATCCATCTGCCGAAAATGAAAGGGCTGGACCTGATCCGGGTGCTGAAGAAGCCCCCCAAGGTCATCATCACCTCTGCTTACCAGGAGTATGCGATCCAAGGTTATGAGTTTAACGTGATCGACTACCTGCTAAAACCCATCGAGTTCAGCAGGTTTTTAAAGGCCGTGAATAAATTGGAGCAGCCTAAGGAGACCGTCGTGCCGGCGAGGCCTGCCGCTCCTTCCGCCGAACGAGTATACTTATTGTTCACCGTCGGTAAGAAAAAGGTAAAAGTATTCCTCGACGAGATACTCTATATCGAAAGCATGAAGGAGTATATCAGGGTGACTACAAAAAGCAAGAGCGTGCTCACCAAATTCAAATTGAGCCAGGTGGATGGGTTGCTCAAGGAGAATAATTTCCTGCGTATCCACCGCTCTTTTGTTGTGGCAAAAGACAAGATCGAGGCCTTCAGCGCGACGGAGGTGGAGCTGGGCGGCAAACAGCTGCCGATCGGCCGGTCCTACAAGGAGCTGGTGTTGAGTGTACTGGAGGGGTGAGGCTGGCGCTTCGGCGGGTAGTGGGCCGGGACTTGGCGCTCGGGGGCCGAGGCGGGGGGCCGGGGCCTGGCGCTCGGGGGGGCGGGGCGGGGCGGTTCGGTGGGCGGGGGCCGGGGGCCTGGCGCTTTACTTCGCGACGTCGATCTTCACCTTTTTGTTCTTGAGCTTTTCGTTCTTGATGAGCTGTAGGGTATGGCTCACGGTGGACTTGCGGATGGCGACAAAGCAGAAAAAGTCCTTTACTTCGATGAGCCCGATGTCTTCTTTCTTCAGCTGCCCCTTGCCGGTGAAAAACCCCACGACATCGACCTTATTAACCTTGTCTTTTTTTCCGGCGGAAATAAACAACGTAGTCCATTGGGGTTTAGCCGGGAGCTTAGGTTCGGCGGGCAGTTCTATGGGCTCGGGCTGCGCCTCGATATAGGCAGGCAGGCTTTCCTCCGGCGACAGGATGAGGATGGCTGTCCCACTGGCGTCCATGCGGGCCGTCCGGCCGTTGCGATGGGTGTATACTTCTTTAGTGGCGGGCAGATGATAATGGATGATATACCGGATATTCGGCACGTCCAGTCCCCTGGCGGCAAGGTCGGTGGTGACGAGGGTGTTCGAGCTGCCGTTGCGGAATTTCGCCAGCGCGCTGTCGCGTTCGGGCTGCTCGAGCGCGCCATGATAAAAGACGTTTACGATCCCCTTTTCCTTTAACAGTTCGCTGACCCGTTCGACGGACTCGCGGTGATTGCAAAATACGATGGAGCTCCGGTCGCCTATCCGGCAGAGCAGCCGGAACAAGGTTTCGATCTTGTCTTTATCGGGGCTGGCTACCTGCTGTAGGGTAAGCCTTTCGGTCTTTGTGCTGTCGAGGAAATCAAGGGTCCGCGCCGACTCCAGCCCGACAAAATCGGGTATCGCCGTGGCGGCCGTCGCCGAGGTGAGCATCCTTTTAGTCAGGGACGGCAGAGAGCCGATAATAAAGGACATCTCCTCATCGAAACCCAGCTCCAGGGATTTGTCGAATTCGTCGAGCACCAGCGTCTTGATCTTGGCGGTGCGAATGTTGCTCCTGCGGATGTGATCGGCTAAACGGCCCGGGGTCCCGATAATCAAGGCCGGGGCTTCTATGAGATTGTTCTCTTCCGTCTCCCGGAGATGGCCACCATAACAGCAGGTGACCTTGAATCCGGTACCCATGAGCTTGAATACCTGCTCTATCTGTATCGCGAGCTCGCGGGAAGGGACGATGACAAGCGCCTGGGTGCCAGCCGTCTTTTCGTCCATGAAAGCCAGTACGGGTAAAAGAAAGGCCAGCGTTTTTCCGGAGCCGGTGTTGGAAAGCAATACCAGGTCGCCGTCCTTCTGCGCGGCCTCCAGCGTTTCGGACTGCAATTCGTTCAATTCACTGATCCTCAGGTGGGAGAGCATCTGGCCGATGACTCCGGGGGGTAGTAGCATCCGGCAAAAGTATCGCTTTTAGGTTTCCCCATTCTAAATATAATGCGACCGAAGCGAAGGCGATCAGGCCTGCATTTCCAATAATTATGTTCCGGTTGAATACATAGAAGGACAGATAAGCTACGATGACGGAAGCGAGAAGATAGGCCATGTTTTTCCCGAGCCGGTAGGGGATGGGATAATTTTTTTGCCCCCAGACATAGGACAGGATCATCATCAGCGTATAGGCGGCGAGTGAAGCCCAGGCCGATGCCATATAACTATAGCGGGGAATGAACAGGACGTTTAGTAAGATGGTCACAATGGCTCCGGCTCCGGAGATGTATAGTCCATAGCGGGTTTGATCCGACAGTTTGTACCATACGGAAAGATTCATATAAATACCCAGGCTGACATAACCAAAGAGCAGGGGTGGAACGACATTGAGCCCGGTCCAATAGGCCTTGTTGTCGACATAGTGTTTTAATAGCTCGATGTTCGCCACCACGCCCACAAACATCACGCACATCGTAATGACGAAATAGTCCATGATGCGGGCATAGGTTTGTCCGGCGTTCTTATTTTTCGCATGACTGAAGAAGAAGGGTTCGGCGCCCATCCGAAAGGCCTGGTTGAACAGACTGAGGAAAATAGACAATCTTGCGCAGGCGGAATAGACACCCACTTCGTGCTCGCTGATGCCCGCCGGTAGCAGCTTGCCCAGCAGGATCTTGTCGAGATTTTCATTTACCAGATAGGAGAGGTTGGCGATCAGGATAGGGCCGCTATAGAGCATCATCCCTTTAAACATTGCGCGATCGAATTTCACCTGGATCTGCAGCAGCTCCGGAAGCAAGAGCAGGAGCGTAATGAAGCTGGCTATCAAATTGGATAGAAAGACATATCCTACCCAGCCGTGAGCATACCAGTGCGAGAGCCAGCCGCTTCCATAGAGCCGGTGTTTTAGCGCATAGGGTATCCAAAGGATGAAGAAGACGTTCAATGAGATGGTTACAACGATATTGATCAGCTTTATGGCACTATAACGGATGGGCCGGCCATCGGCGCGGAGTTTTGCAAAGGGGATAACACACCAGGCGTCGAGAACGAGTATCCCGATGAAATAGCGGATATAAACGGCAAATTCATGTTGAGACGTATCGTTGCCGATCTTTATCAGGCCGGCCAGGGTTTTCGTAAGCCCGAGGGTCGAACTTAAAAAAAGGATCGAGATGGTGAAAATGATCCAGAAGCCGTTGTTGTAGGCTTGTTTCTTTTTGTCCGGGAATTTGTTGATGTACCGGAAGAATGTGGTCTCCATGCCAAAGGCCAAAAGGGCCTGGACGATGGAGGCATAGCTGAACATGGTGCTGAAGATGCTGTATACCTTCGGAAGATATGCCTTGGTGTAAAGCGGCGTGAGCAGCGAGTTCAACAGGCGTTGTACAATGGTGCTCAAACCATAGATGGTCGTTTCCCGGGCAAATTTTCTGGCGGTTGACAACAGATATGCGATTGAATCGCGGAAATTATGGTAATATTTCGAAAGGCTGAAAAATTAGCGCGGTGATCGCACCAGGTCGAGCAGGGCTGGATTACCCGTTTGGTTGATCCGGCGGGTGACGAGGCGGTTGATGCGGCCGAAGGCGCAGGTCCGTCGAGCAGCGGGATGAGCCCCTCGAAACAACCGCGTGGTGGGGATGACGGTGGTAGGCATAAGTTGAACAAAGCTAGTGGATAAGTGGTTGTCCTTTTTCGCTCTTCTCATTCGTCATTCTTTTTTAAACCTAAAACAGGATCATATGGAGAATGTCGCAAAAAGATCAAAAGCCCGATCGATCACTTACTGGGTCTTCACAGGCTATCTTGCCTTCGAATCCGTCTTCAGTGCCACCTGGGATTTTAACTGGCTTAATAAAGGGTTCGCCACCGGCATCATGCATCATCTTGGCTACCCGCCTTACTTCCAGGTTATCAAGGGGATCGGCACTCTTCTTGCCGCGCCGGTGTTCGTTCTGCCCGGGCTGCCCGTGCTGAAGGAATGGGCTTATTTTGGGACTTTCCTGATCTACATCGGGGCTATTGCTTCTCATCTCGCGATGGGGGATGGGGTTTTTGCGTTCGTGGGGCCTGTGTTGTTTTTGGCAATTGCCGTCACGTCCTGGGCGTTGCGGCCGGGGTCGCGGAGATTGGCTATGGGGTAGTATAAGGGTAGCATAACCAGCTCGTTAGATAGCTGTCCTGGATTGGCTAGGGGAGATTTTACCCGTATTTTATCCGAAATTCTGGTTATCTTTATATAAACTGACAATGACAGACTTACAACTATATTCACAAATATCTTCCCTCCCTGCCGACCTCAAAAAGGAGGTATCGGACTTTGTGGAATTTTTAAAGCAGAAGGCTAAGTCTAAAACTAAACCGAAGGAGCGTAAGTTCGGTTATGCCAAGGATTTTTTCAAAATGGCGCCCGATTTTGATGAACCCCTTGATGATTTTAAAGATTACATGTAATGCAGCTTTTATTGGATACCCACACTTTCATTTGGTTTATCTCAGGGGATCAGGCATTGCCGCAAAGAGCGCTCAACACGATAAAGGATACAGATAATAGGTGTTATATCAGCATCGCCAGTATTTGGGAAATAGCGATAAAATTCAGCTTGAAGAAGCTGGAGTTGAAGTCGGATTTTGACAACATTACCGAGTTTCTTGCCGCCAACGACATTGAAATCCTTCCTATAAGCTTCCAACATTTACAAAAGGTCATCACCCTGGAATATCATCACCGGGACCCATTTGACCGGCTCATTATTGCACAAGGGCTGGTTGAGAACCTGACCATTATTACCAAGGACGAAAATTTTCCTCGTTATACGGATAGATTACTTTGGAAATAACTGATAGTTAATTCTGGTTTGGAGAATAGGGCTCCGGGCTGGTGCGCGGCGCGGTTTTCGTAACTTAGGCTAATGGAATATCTGGAGTTCAAGCCGGACGCGAGGCTCGCGAAATATGTCGAGTGCTACTGGTATGCGTTCTCGCGGCGGCCGCCTTTCCAGGACCGGGAGAGCCTTATTCCTGACGGCACCATCGAGTGCATGTTCAATTTTGGCGATGACTATAGCCAGATCGTGGGGGATGTCCGCGAGACGGTGAAGGGCTCGCATGTGATCGGCATCCGAAAGGAGGCACTGACCATCTCGCAGACCGGGCGGCAATATTTTTTTTGCATCCGGTTCAAGCCGGGGGGCACCTATCCTTTTTTTGGAGTGCCGGCACATCTTTTTGCGAACAGGTTTCACAGCATGAGTGATCTTTTTGGGAAAGAGATGGGCGAGCTGGAAGAACGATTGTACCATGCAAGGGATAACGCGGAGCGAGTTGTGATCACGGACAGGTTTTTGTTGGGGATGTATACGGAGGGGATCTATGAAGTGGAGTTTGCGCAAAAGTTGGTTCCGGCCCTTCTTGCTGCGGGAAATATCAAGCAGGTGCTTGTCGATTTCAACATTACCCATAAGACCCTGGAACGAAGATTCGACCGGGTTCTGGGTGTGAGCCCCATGGAATTCGTCAAGATAAAACGGTTCAACCGGGCGGTCCACGCCATGTATACCTGCGAGTTTAGATCGCTTACGGAAGTCGGGTATAGTTGCGGCTACTATGACCAGTCCCATTTCATCCGGGAATTCAAACAGCTCACCGGCCTTACACCCAGGAATTTCCTGGAACGGCAATTTACCATCGTCCGGGTCATCCAGCCGGCCCTGGCGGAAAGATTGTCCAAATCGTACAATTTGTGATTGCGCCCGCCGTACGATCTTTGCCAAAAAGAATCATATGGCAAAGACAACTGTACAACTAATCCCCTACCTGATGTACGCCGGCAACTGCGAAGAAGCCCTCAATTTCTATAAGAGCATCCTGGGCGGGAACCTGGAGATCCGCAGCCGGTACGACAATCCAAACATGAACGCACCTGCCGACTATAAGAACAAAGTCCTCCACGCGAGACTGGAGATCGGCGACAGCTTTGCGCTCTACGGCAGCGACAATTTCCCCGGCAAACCCACCCACAAAACCAGCGGGGACGTCTCCCTTAGTGTGATCTTCACCGGTGACCTCGAGAAGGCAAAAGCGGCCTACGAAAAACTCGCCGAAGGCGGTAAGGCGGGGATGCCGTTTGCCAAACAATTCTGGGGCGACTGGCATGGCAACCTCGTGGACAAATATGGCTTCAACTGGAACATCAATTTCGAAGAGGGGAAATAAGTTTGGCCCGGCGGCGAGGTGCAGTTAGGGAATTTTGTCTTTTATCACTAGCTTTGGGCTCCGCAGGTCCAACGCCCTGGGATACCTGAACTGCCCAAACCCTTCCAAATGAGAAAATTATTAAGGCTGTCTGCTTGCCTACTACTCCTGTGCCTGACCTTTCTAACCGTCCGTGCCACCACCTATACTGCTTCGGGCAGCGGAAACTGGAGCTCTTCGGCCACCTGGGGCGGAGTGGGGGTTCCTACGACCAACGATGTGGCGATCATCCCTGCGGGCATCACCGTTACTATAGATGCGGCGGCCGGGACGTTAGACCCCACCTATTCCTCATTCGATTTCCATAATCCATCCAGGATCGAGGTATTCGGTCTTTTAAACGTCGTCGGTCTCGGTACCGCTTCCGCAGGCGTCTACTTCGAGAACCCGTTGCAACTGGAGGTATATTCCGGCGGAGAGATCGAGGACAATGATGTCCAGGGATCGTTCAACCTGGTAGAAACATCTACCATCACCGTATACACCGGAGGTAGATTTTCTCTCTACCAGGTGGGTGGACCGGGTAATTACAGCACGCTCATTTACGATATTACCAAAGACCCTTTTGTCACCGGAACCGGTGTTCCGTACTACCTGGGTAATGATCTGACCGTCTATAACGGGACCTTGCCGGTCTTATCCGGCCCCTTCACCGTGACGGTTTCGGCCGGTGCTTCGACTACCAGCGACGCATCCTACGTCCCATCCACCGATCCTTCTTCCGTTACGACTGCGGCTTCGGGTATCACTACTACCACCGGCACCCTCAACGCCACCGTAGGCAGCGGGGGAAATGCAACGAGTACTATCCAATTCCAATATAGCACCAATGCCACGCTGAGCAGCGGCGTCACGACCGTCGCCGGCTCGCCTGCAACCCTTGTTGCCGGTTCGGGGACCTCATCGATCACGGCGGCGCTCACGGGCTTGAGTATGAATACCACCTATTATTACCGGGTGAGCGCGACCAATTCGCTTGGAACGACCCAGGGTAATATCCTCTCGTTTACGACTCTGGCCCCGGCGATAACGCTTTCGCCCACCTCCCTGCCCGATGGCACCTACCGGAGTGCTTATTCGAGCGTAACCTTTTCCGCCAGCGGCGGGACGGCTCCTTATACCTATAGCGCCGCAGGGCTGCCCCCGGGGATGAGCATCAATGCCAACACGGGCGTATTGTCGGGGACGCCCACCGCGGCGGGCACCTATTCCGTGGCTGTGACGGCCACCGATGCTTCTACGGGTACCGGGGCGCCTTTTAGCCAGACGAATTTTATTACGCTGGTGATCGATAAGGTCCCGCTCACTATTCAAGCCAACCCCGCTTCGAAGAATTATGGGGCGGCGCTCCCGACCTTTACCGCGAGCTACAGCGGCTTTGTCGGAACGGATAACGCCGGCAGCCTGACGACGGCGCCGACCCTCAGTACTGCCGCTACGGCCGGCTCGGGAGCGGGTACCTATCCCATCACGGTGAATGGCGCGGTCGATCCGAACTATAGCATCAGCTATATCGGGAATACGCTGACGGTGAGCCCGGTAGCCCTTACCGTGACGGCCAGCAACGAAACGATGGTGTACGGCGGCGCTTTCCCGGCCTTAAATGTCAGCTATTCCGGTTTTGTCAATGGGGACAATGCGAGCAGCCTGCCAACCCTGCCCGTTGTGAGCGTACCGACTACGCCCTTTGGACCGGTGGGTAGTTATGTCATTACGCCTTCCGGCGCGGTCGATCCGAATTACACCTTCACCTATGTCACCGGCACGCTGACCATCACGCCCGCGCCCCTTACGATTACTGCGAGCAACACGAGCAGGGTCTATGGTAGCGCGCTGCCCGCGTTGACGGCCTCCTATTCCGGCTTCCGGAATGGGGACAACGCGTCGAATCTGACGACCCAGCCTACCCTGTCCACCGCGGCAACGGCCGCGTCCCCGGTGGGGACCTATCCGATCACGGTGAGCGGGGCGGTGGATGCGAACTATACGATCAGTTATGTGGGTGGGTTGTTGACGGTGGGTCCGGCGACGCTGACGGTGACGGCCGACAATAAAATCATGCCGTTGGGCGGGCCGTTGCCGGCGCTAACGGTGACCTACAGCGGTTTTGTCAACGGGGAAGATGTGTCCGTTGTTACGACCCCGGCAATTGCGACGACCCCGGCAACGGCGGGCTCTCCTACGGGCAACTACACGATCACGGCCAGCGGCGGGTCGGCTGCGAACTATACCTTTAGCTATGTACCCGGGACGCTAACGGTCCAGAAAGCCATCCTGACCATCACCGCGGTCAACGCCAGCAGCACCTATGGGTCGCCGTTGGTCCCCAACGGGTCGCTCACCGTATCTTATTCCGGCTTTATCAACGGTGACAATTCCAGCAGCCTGACGGTACCCCCGACCGTGATCAACACGGCCTTTGTGGGTGCGCCCGCGGGGACCTATGCGCTGATCCCTTCCGGTGCCGTTGATCCGAATTATACGATCGTATATGTCGACGGGACCTATACCATCAACCAGGCGAACCTGAATATCCAGGGGAATAACGAGACGATGACGTATGGCGGCACGGTGCCGACGCTCGGCGTCACCTATACCGGGCTTGTCAACGGGGACGGTCCATCGAGCCTGTCGGTCCCGCCTGTGGTATCGACCACTGCGACGTCCGCTTCTCTTGTGGGGACCTACCCGATCGCGGTGACCGGCGCCTTCGACCCGAACTATAATATTACCTTTACGCCCGGGACGATGACGATAGGGCCGGCGCCGCTGACCATTACCGCTGCCAGCACATCCATGACCTATGGCGGAACGGTGCCGGCATTGAGTGCCACCTACAGCGGTTTCGTCAATGGCGATAATGCGTCGAGCCTGACGACCCAGCCTGTGGTATCAACCTCCGCGACATCGAGCTCCCCGATGGGCACCTACCCGATAACGGCGAGTGGCGCGGTCGATCCAAACTATAGCATTGCCTATGTGCCCGGCGTGATGACGGTAACCCAGGCTCTGCTGACGGTGACCGCCGACAACCAAACGATGCCCTTTGGCGGCCCCATGCCGACGCTGACCGTGAGTTACAGCGGTTTCGTCAACGGGGACAATGTGTCCAGCCTCACGGCCCCGGCAACCGCGTCGACCACGGCTACGTTGAGTTCTCCCGCGGGACCCTATCCGATCACGCCCAGTGGTGCATCGGCGGCGAATTATAGCTTTAGCTATGTCAGCGGCACGCTGACGATCAACAAACCCATCCTGACGATCACGGCCGATCCGGGTTCCAGCACCTATGGGTCGCCGCTAGTACCCAACACGTTGCTATCGGTATCGTATTCCGGCTTTGTCAACGGGGATGATCCCACCAGCCTGACGATCGCGCCAACCGTATCGAATGCGGCCTTTGCGGGTGCGCCCGCGGGGAACTATACGCTGACCCCGAGCGGGGCGGTGGACCCGAACTATACGATCGTCTATGTCAATGGGACCTATACCATCGACCCGGCGAACCTCAGCATCCAGGCCAACAACGGGACGATGACCTATGGAGGCACGGTGCCGGCATTAAGCGCCACCTATACCGGGTTAGTGAATGGCGACAACGCATCGAGCCTGTCACCGGATGCCACGCTGTCGACCACCGCCACTAGTGCTTCTCCTGCGGGTACGTATCCGATCACGGCTTCCGGCGCGGTAGATGCGAACTATACCATTACGTATGTGGCGGGCACGATGACGGTGGCACCCGCGTCGCTGGCGGTTATGGCCAATGCGCAAACCAAGGTGTATGGTACCACGGATCCGAGTTTAACCTATGCTGTGAGCGGGCTGGTAAATGGCGACAATACCGGCGTATTCACCGGCAGTCTTACCAGGGACCCGGGAGAGAATGTGGGCACCTATCCCATTACACAGGGCACCCTTAGCGCGGGTAATAACTATGTCATAAGCTTTACAGGCAATACGCTGACCATTACCAAGGCTTCACAGCAGATCACCTGGGCACAAAGCCTGCTGGTAGGTTGCGACGGCTCGACACAGGTGACCCTCACCGCGACGGCTAGCAGCGGGTTGCCGGTCACGTATACGTCCTCGAATACCGGCGTGGCCAGCGTTGCCGGGGCGATACTGACCCTGGGGCAGCCCGGGACGGCGATCATCGCTGCCAGCCAGCCCGGCGACGGCAATTATGAAGCGGCAGCAGACGAGACCGATACGCTCATTAATCAATCCGCCGCTCTTGTCAGGGAGCATTGGGGTGATGTCCTGATCTTCGACAATAGCAGTAACGACTATGTGCAATGGCAATGGTATAAAGATGGAAGCGCCATTGCTGGTGCTACCGGGCCGTTCTACAGCGAGACGCCGGCGCTCAATGGGCAATATTATGTGATCGCCACCGACAACAGTGGTGCGGTTGTTCAAACCTGCGTGTTGAACCTTACCCCCAGCGGAACCGCCCCGGGCGGTATCAAGGTATTCCCGAATCCCGTGAACGGAGGTTCAGCCGTGACGGTAACCTGTGATTATGCGCCTGCGATGTTACAGGGGGCCACCCTGCAAGTAGTCGATATATCGGGTAAGGTCTGGCAGACTGTAACAAATGTCCAGCCCAGCATGCAGGTTACCATGCCGGCCGGCGGGGGTATTTATATCATCAACCTGGTGCTGTCGAACGGGCAAAAGGCAAGCGTAAACGTCCTGGTGACCGATTAATCAATGACAAATTTTAGAAAAATGATCCGGAAGATAGTAGTTGCAATAATAGGTTTTGCCTTTTTGGCTGTCAACGCCGGCGCCCAGGAGTTGAATGTATGGGTCGATGGAGGGTGGCAGGGACTTTCCTATAAAGTGCAAAATGGCCATAGCAGTCTGTCGCCTTTTGGGTCGCTAGGCTTGGGGTATACTTTTCCCCTCGCGCGCCACTGGAATATTCTCACGGGAGTGGCCGGTGGTTATTATGGAACAAAGGCGACCCTGGGCGATGGCAAATACTCTTTTCCGCAGGTCGACGCTACGGGTTCCGCGTTTGAATACAATGTCGGCACTACCGGTTATAAGGAGACGCAACGGTTTTTTTCTTTCGGCGTTCCATTGCTTTTGCAATATCATAGCTCCGGCCGGGGGACGCAGTGGTATGTCAATGGCGGGGGTAAATTGTTGCTGCCCTTCAATGCCGATGTCAAGGCGTCGGCGGCGCAGCTGAACCTCACCGGCTATTATCCCGATTTCAATGAGGTGCTATCGAACCTGCCGCAACACGGTTTTGGCACGTTGAATAACTGGAGCGGCAGCTCGACCTACAAATTGAAAACAGCGGCGGCATTGAGGGCGGAGGCCGGTTTGAGTTTTCCACTGTCCGGAGGGACCAGGCTTTACACCGGCGTGTATGCCGAATATGGCCTGTCCAATATGAAGGGTAATACCGGTTCGTCTTCGCTGGTGTCGTATGATGCAAGTGGGCTCACTACGGTGCAGGCGGGTAGTGTGCTGAATGTGCCCGGCACGGGCAATGTGAAATTGCTTTCTTTTGGCATCCAGGTGAAGGTGGGTTTTGGAAGGGGTAAACGGGCGGCCAGATCGCCGCAGGCAGCGCCTGTACCGATACCGCAAGCGCCAACAACGCCCGCGCCGACACCGACACAGCCCACGCCAGGGCAGGCCGCACCGACACAGCCTGCAACGCCAGCGCAGCCTGCACCGACATCGCCCGCACCTACGCCGCCGTCCAGCGTCATGCCGGACAGCGAGGCCGTAAAGACGTTGCAACGGACCGTGGTATTCGGTGTTTTGAATAAAGTGGATGTGCCGGAGAGCTTGAAATCTCATTTGGATACGGTGGCGGATATTCTGAACCGATATCCTGATATCCGCATTGCTATTACAGGGCACACCTGCAGCATCGGTACCGAAAGGGAAAATATCAAAATAGGGGAAGCGCGTGCCCTGGCAGTCGCGGCCTATCTGCAGCGAAAAGGTGTCGACCCGGGCAGAATGGATGTTCATTCCGCGGGCGAGTCCGATCCGCTGGTGCCTAATAATTCACCCGCCCACCGGAGCAGGAACAGGAGGGTGACGGTACAATACATTCACTAACGTCGAACCAGGAACGAAGCCACCGCGGTGAACCCCGCTGATGATGAAACCCGGGCAATATAGATCCCCGGCGTCAACGATGGGGTGAATTGGGCGTTGAAAGTTGACGTCGGGGATGAGACATGCCGGACTAGCATTCCCTGATCGTTGTATACATCCATGGTGTAAATGCTTGCTGTGCCGCTGGGGTCTGCGGAGCTAGCTCCTGCCGGACCGGTGATCGAGACCGAGATGCTGCTTCCATCCGAGGGGTTGGGAAAGAGCGTGAGCCTACCCGCGCCGGTAATACTGGCCATCGCAATCCCGGAATAAGTGGCGCCGCCGCTATAGCTGACCATTCTCAGGCGATAATAGTTCTCGCCCGGATCTGGGGAATAGTCGGTGTAGGCGTATTGGTGTCCCAGGCCGGGACCGCCTGCCGCGGGGACCGTGGCGATTGCCGTATAGTTCACTCCATCCGTGGACCGCTCCAACGAGAAATAGCTGCAATCCGTTTCGGTGGCTGTTGTCCAGCTCAGGACGATGTCGCCCGGAAGCGCTTGTGCAGTAAAGGACACCAGGTTAACGGGAAGCGTGGTAAAACCGGGATTGACGGATCCCCAGTAATAGGTGTTGGGCAGATTGGCGGCGGTAAAAGTCGTTCGGTTGATCTGGGGATTGGCGGTGGTGTTTGCGTTAACCCCGGCTGTCCCTGACGCCGCGGAAGCCGAAAGAGTGAGGCGCAGGTCACTTACGCTTCCGACCTGGCCGAAACCTGTGCCTTCGGTACGCACGGTGAAGGGAGAGCCCGTACCTGCGATCCCGCTCCCGGTGCTCACTGTCCAATAAGAATTCGATCGAACCTGGATAGTGCTGCCCGCATCCGTGAATGAAACAGCCGTGGTCCCGGTGAGATCGGCGTGGCTCACTTTGATAGTGCCTGCCGTGGTAAGCCCGGAGCTTCCGAAATACATCGGCCGGTAATCCGTGGCGGTGCCGATGGGAAAAAGGCTGGCAGCGGTGCCCAGGGTTATTGCCGTAGTGGGAAACCAGCGGACGATATTGCCGCCGAATACATATGAGCCGCTGGTGTAGTTCAGGGTGCCTGTGCTGGTCCCCGCCGTACCCAGGGTCAGGGTGTTTCCGTCGAGGTTGACAATCCCCGCGGTCAGGGTAAGAATGCTGTTGACCGTGAGGTTATTCGCAGGGACGATGACGGCAGGAACGGCACCCGATGCGTTGTCGATGGTGAGATCGTTGAACACGGGCCCCGTGGTGCCATTGATATTTTGTGCGACGCTTCCCGCCATGATCACGCCAGCCGTAGCAGCGGTAGAATTATCGGTGAAGCTGCCATTGACCGTAAGGTTTCCATACACATGGAGCGAAGCCGTTGCGCTTGCGGCGATGGTCAGCGTAGAAGCAGGGAAGGTATTGCTGATCGTTAGGTTTCGGGCGGTAGCTGCCGTCCCGGCGTTGACCGTGGGCATGTTCTTGATGCCCGCGGCGTTCGTAATGGTGACATCCGTGGTGCTGGTGGGCACGGTGAGACTGCACCAGTTGGCGGCCGTGCCCCAATCGTTGCTCGTACCGCCTTGCCACCCGCCGCCGCTGAGGACGGTGATCTCTATCGCGGCCGAGGTGCTTGTACAACCCCCTCCGCTGACCCTTACTTCATACCATGTATTTTGTGTAAGCACTCCCGTGGTATAGGTAGAGCCGGTGCTGGTCCCCGGCGCGTTGGCAAAGGTGACACCATCGGTGCTGCTCAACCATTGATAGGTGGGAGAAGATGCGCTATTGACGGAGGTCAGGGTGATCGACGACGATGCCGATCCGCTACAGACGGCCTGGCTCGCGGGGGTGATCGTATTGGTAAACGTACAGACCAGCGTGGTTCCGGAGCATGGGCCCGTGTTGCAGTCATTCTTGGTTCCAAAGACGGTGGAACCACCCGTGGTAGTAAGGGAGCCGGTGGTATTGATCGTGCCGGTGCCGCCGACGGTGACGCTGCCGGTGGAATTGGCGAAATCCCCATTTACGATCAGCGCGCCATTGACGGTAAACGTCCCCGAATTGTTCTTATTGGTCAGGTCGCCGTTGATGATGAGGGTGCCGCCGGTTTCGATGGTGATATTGAGACTCCCGCTGTTCAGCAGGTTAGTATAGCCTAGGATCAGCGTTCCATAAATATCGATCGTTCCACCGGTGAAGGAGTTCGGGGTAGTCGAAGTGCCGCCTTCGAAGGTGACGATGCTGCCTGTATTGACCGTGACGCTTCCACCGCTGGGGTTGAACGTATAAGCGGTTCCACCGGGCTGGTCCGTGGCATTGCTGTTGAATGTTATGGAGCCATTGGGTGACAGATTCCCATCGATGGTAACGGGATTGCTCACCGTTACCGTACCGCCTGCGGCCGGAACAGCACCACCGGACCAGATTGTGGGATCGCTCCAGTTTCCACTGGTCTGGGTGGTTTGAGCAAAGGGGTGTCCGGCCAGGGCAATGAGAAACCCTGCCGCCATGATCAGCTGTTTCATACGGTATCAAGAATGATGTCCGGATAGAACTAAAGAAAACACTTATTATTTTATAAGGGTATTAAATCAGACCCTGGGGTGGGGGACCCTGGGGGAGGTCCCTTTGGTTAAATTTCGTTTTGTATTCCGAGGGCGTTAAGCCGACTACTTTCTTAAAGATATTCCGAAAGGCCTTCACGTCGACGTACCCGACCTCGTACATGACCTCACTAATATTTTTGCCAGTGGATTCGAATTTGCGTTTGGCGGCCTCCATCTTGATCCGCTGGATATAATCGGCCGGTGCCAGCCGGGTAGCCCGTTTGAAGCGCCGGGAGAAATTGATCCTGTCCATCGCGCATTGCGTCGCCAGCTGGTCCACGGTGAGCCGGTCGCCGACATGCTGCTCGATAAAGTTCTGCATGGTGCGTATTGTATCGTCCTTATGGTCTTTGAGGCCATCGAAGAGTATGAATTGGGATTGCGAGTTGCGGTCAATATCGATCTGCAATATCCTGGCGCAATAGAGTGCCGCCTCCCGGCCGCTATATTTTTCAACGATATAAAGCGCGAGGTTAAGGCTGGACACGGCGCCGCCGGCGGTGTAGATCCCTTGCTGATCGGTAACGATCTTGCTGGTGTGCAGATCCAGCTCGGGGAAGAGCTGCCGGAAATGGGCTTCGGCCTTCCAATGTGTGGCGCAGACCTTGCCTTCGAGCAGCCCGATGGCTGCCAGTAAAAAAGTTCCGGTGCACAGGCTGGCTACTTCGGCACCTTTAGCGTATTGGCGGACTATCCAATCGATGACCTCGGGGTTTTTCCGGATCGCGAAGTCGTCCTGTTCGCCGTAGCTGGGGAGGATGATCAGTTCTGGCTCGGCGGTGTGTGCGGGGTTGGCCGCGGTGGTGGCGGTGGTGGCGGTGGCGGCGGGATCGGCCGTGGCGGTGGCAGTGGCGGTCGAGTTGGCGGTGGTGGCGGGATCATCGAGCGGCGCCACTTGCAGGGTGAAGATGCTGTTGACGACTTGTTGCTGCAACGTTGCTCCGGCGAGCCGGACGTGGTAGTAGGGCTCGTTCTCTTTGGCTTGGTGAAAGGCATTGGCCGTCTCGAATACCTCGATGGCACTGAACAGACAACCGGGGTTGATCACCCCATCCGCGATCAAAAAGGTCACATGCTTCATATCGACATATTGGTTTGCAGGAGCTGTACAAATACCCCCTTAAGTTACTAAGGGTACCCCCTTTGGGATAAACGCGGGCAGGATACCTTTGGTTCTATAAAACAGAAGTAATGGGAAAAGTTATCGTCCTCATCAACATTACCGCAGACGGTTTCTGCGATGCCCAGCTCGTCAATGCGAACGCCGAGTTTCATGAGTTTGCACACACTTTGATAGACGGGGCTGCGGTTGTGGGTTTTGGCAGGAATAGTTTTGAGCTTTTTCAGCAGGTATGGCCCGCAGTTTTGGAGAAGGAAGGACAGCCGGAGTCGCAGGTGCGGATGGCCCGCCGGCTAACCGATACACCGAAGCTGGTGTTTTCGCATACGCTCGAGCATTTTACCTGGCGCAATTCGACGATCGTCAAGTCGGCAGATGCCGGTGTGATCAGCCGCTATAAGGCGGCCGGTTCTGGCGGGTTGCTGACAATAGGCAGTCCGGGCCTGGTCGCAGATCTGACGAGACAGGGCCTGGTCGACGACTATTATTTTTCGGTGCAGCCCGTGATTGCGGGTGGCGGCGGGTTCCGGCTTTTTGATAAATTTCAGCTCGATGCCCGGGTACCGTTGAAATATGTGGAGAGCAAGGCGCTTGGGTCGGGTGTGATCATTAATCATTACCAGCCGGCGTAGTCATCGGTTCGGACCGAGCATTTGTTCTAGCCGGGCCTTTGACTTTTCGTCGGCGGGGTCCAGTTCGAGGGCGTGCTTGTATAGCAGGATGGCGGCATCCTTGTTCCTGACACGTCCGGTGGATAAGAGGTCGGCATAGAGCCTGTAGATATGTGCATCTTTTGGGTAGAGGAAGGTCATGAGCTCATAGGTTTGCAGGGCTAAATTTTGAGAATGCCAATAGTCCCTGCTGAACTCGAGGGCCGCCCGCTCGAAGTTGTCTTCCCTTAGCGTGTATTGGGTCGTATCACTTTTTAAGAGATCGAGGTGTGCGACGGCATAGTCTATGCCCTGCCGGTAGAGATCCCGGGCAAACAGGAAGCCAAGTGACTTGCGATATTCCAACTGCTTATCATTGATGATATCCAGGAGATCCCTGTACATACTGGGATCATAGACTACGTTGGCCAATATGATGAAAGTCTCATGACGACTGATATTCCTGGCGAACAACGTGACTACGCCGGGAGCCGCACCGGAGTGCCAGACGATCGTGCCCCTTCCCGTGTCGCCAAAGATGAACCAGCCAAGACCCTCCGAAGAGCCGGAGGCGGCATGGCTGAACCCGCCGTTGTTGACCTTCGTGGGCGTGAATGCCAGCTCCAGGGTAGCAGGCTTTAACAAGACACCATTGTAGAGCGCCTCATCGTAGCGCAGGAGGTCGCCGGTGGTGCTTACGACATTCCCGGCACCCACGCCACCGGATAAGTTGTAGGCCCACTCCCGCTTGTCAGCAACGGTATCCCCTAGCTGCAGCTTCATTTCATAGTGGTTGTTGTAGAGATAATTTTCTGTGCGATGCGGCTCTTTGGTTTGCGTCAACGACGTCTGAACATACGTGCTTAGCATGCCTGCGGGTATAAAGACGTGTTTTTTCAGGTAGGCCGGGAAGGGCTCATTACTTAGTTTTCCGACGAGATCGGCCAATAGCTGATACCCAAATGAGCAGTAACTCCAGCGTTCGCCGGGCGTAAAGAGCAGGGAGCGCGTCTTTGCATAATCCCGGATGGTTGGCAGATCGTCGGCATTGGTATAGATCTTATCGGGGTTCTGAGCAACCGGGCGGTCAAACAGATCATCCGGCAGCCCTGACGTGTGTGAGAGCAGTTGGCGGATGGTGATCGTCGGGTACGGGAATGCCGGGAAATACCTTTTATACGGGTCATCCAACTTCAGCTTGCCTTTTTCCAATAGCTGAAGGATCGCCACGGCCGTAAAGGTTTTGGAAATGGATGCCAGGGGGAACTGCGAGCTGTCGTTGAGTGGTGACTCGTTTGGGAAGTCGCTGTAACCATAGGATCGTTTGTAGACGACCCGGCCATCACGGGCGAGAAGGATATTCCCGTTGAATTGATGATCCTGCGCGGCCTGGTCCAGGTAGCGGTATAGAGTCTGGATGGCGTCCTGGCCGTGGGCGGCGTCTTGTCTTTGTGCGTCTCGTCCTTGGGCGGCTTGACCTTGGGTGGCTTGTCCTTGAGCGGCTTGACCTTGGGCGGCTTGACCCTGTGCGGCGACAGCGATGAGCAGCGTTAGACATATGAGGGCGGCTCGAAGACCTTTGGGAAGCGGGTTCATAAAACAACGTGTTTTAGTAAAGACACGTTAAAGTTACAATTGTTGCCGGGTCGCGGCTGACTGGGATCTATATTGGATATACTCCGCTACCGCGGCGATGGCCTCCCTGCCCTCGTTTATCACGCCGCCAAACTGAAAGAACCCATGGATCATTTTCGGGTAGAGCCTTTCGGTTACCCGGACGCCCGCTGCCCGGAGCTTTTTTGCGTAAGCGATTGCTTCGTCGCGCAATGGGTCGTATTCCGCGGTTATGATGAATGCATTGGGCATACCTGATAAGTCGTCGTTGTAGATCGGGGCGGCGCCGATCTTGTCATCCGTATAATACGCCCATAGCTCGATGGCGCTCTTTACCGTTACAACGGGGCCTTCGGCAAACGCGGCCCAGGAAGGAGTTGCAAGGGAGGAATCGGTAGCTAATGTGCCACCCGCGCTATCTCCGGCTACTGTAATTTTGCGGCTGTCGATACCCAGCTCTTTGGCATGGTCGATGGGTAGGGTGCCGATGGAGCATACGTTGTATCTGGCTTATGATAAGACGAGGGTGGGGTCGGAGGTGGTGAAGGTGATGAAGGGGTTTACATTAGGCAAGCTCTGAAACATTATATTTTGGGATAATTCTCATCTTCTATCCTTGGTACAAAGTAGCCTTTGATGCAATTGGGGTTACATATGCATAGCTGAATATGATCTTTCTCCCTGAACCCTGCATTATGATACAGTTCGCGTCCTTCCCAGAAGACACCTCTTATAGAATCAAATGGTTTTTGGCCGGCTTGTGCCCTGATAAGATGCAAGGTTTGAATAACAGCACAGTCAAGCTCTCGAAGCAAAAGGTCTCTTGCGGTTCCAGGGGCCCTGTTTTCCGGAATCGGAGCTCCGGCTGTCTTGTTGATGGCGACAAGAATCTCATAGGCATCTTTGACGAACTGAAGATTTTCATAGTCCAGCAAGTCAAGGCAATAACCAAGATTTATAACTGCTCCAATTACGGCTGGCTTTTTAATGGGGCGCCTGGCTCTGCCTGGGTTGTTTTTGAGCAGGGTTGCGTATTCCAGCGCTCTTGCCGGGCTATTATCCCAGAAATAAATCCCATGCCCCAGCCAATCATACTCATTGGTACTTGGTTCCAGTGACTTCTTTCCCGTTAAAATATCTTGTAGAATTGATTGGTCGCAACCGTGAAAGCCCAAGATCAAGCCTGTTCTCGTGGAATACATAGCGTCAAGTGCTTATAAGGCTCTCTTAGATTGCCTTTAGGGGTAATGATCCCTGCATCTATAAGGAACTGTCTGGAAGCTTCCTTATCGCCGGAAAGCTTTTCCTTATACTGCTGCAAGATTGCACTAAACTCCTTTTTTTCTTTTTCAGACATGATGTAAAAGTACGAAAAAATAAAAATATGAAGGGGTAATTTATGTTTCAATCAGGATTTCATGCTAGTCTACTTTTTTAAATGCCAGATGCGTGACGCGGCCGCCGTCGACCTCGAAGCCGGTGATTTGATGTTTTGTGTTTCGCTTGATGGTTAGATTGTTCATCCACCAATGATCGTTTAAGAGGTGGTCGGGACCCGCCAGGCGCAGGGGGACATCATCGTATTTGTTGTTCGTCAGCACGAGATGGTGATCCTTGAGCGCGATGCCGTAGGTACAGCCGAGCTCGGGGCAATAGTAGGAGCCGACGTAGGGTTGGAGGATGTGCTCGTTTTTGTCGTTCACGGGCGGGTACTTGGTCATTCGAAATTCCACCTGGTTCTCTGCCTTTACATACATGGTGGTGTCTTTGCGGAGGGGCTCGAGCGTAAACTGGATATCGGGCGAATAGAACATGACATAGCGCTGTGCCGAATCCTTTATCAGCAGTTGCTGGCCGCCGTCGTTGAGATAATACAATTTGCTGTTTTTGACGGCCAGGTCGAGGGCAATGCCGTTAGCGGCGATATAGCTGCCCAGGTAAGGCTTTAAGGCGGCGATGTCGGCTGCGGGGAGGATGGCGGCGGCGGTGTCTTTGGGTGGCTGCGGCTGCGCCTCCGCTTGCGCCTTTGCTTGCGCTTTCGCCGTGGGATCGGCGGCGGAATTGGCCGGGTCGTTGCTGGCGGGATTGGCTGCGGGGCCGGCGGCGGGTGTCTTGTCTTTCAGGAACAGATCGGTGATCTTCGCGGCCACATCACCAGGGTTAAAATCCCCCAGGTTGCTGAAAACGATCACCCCCAGCTTCGCTCCGGGATATACTGCGACATAGGTTCTATAGCCGGCATCGGCGCCGCCATGAGAGAACTCCTGCCAGCCCCTGTGCTCGCCATCGCTGATCCCCAGGGCATAATCGAGCACCTTGCCGTTGCTGAGCCGGCCCTTCGTGGTCAGGGTGTCGATGTCCGCCTGATCGCCCACCTTGTGCAGATAAAAGTTGCTCAGCCATCTAGCCATATCGTCGACGTTGGTGAAAAGGCTTGTCGCGCCGACATTGGAGTAGCTCAGGATGCTGTTCGCGTAATGCGCAGAGTCCTTTTGGTTATACGAATAGGCGCGATCCTTCACGATCTCGGTGTAGTCATCATGAAAATGCGTGTGCGTCATCCCCAGCGGACGGAAGATGGCCGAATCGGTAAAGCGCCGCAACGACTGCCCCGATACCGCCTTGACGATCTCGGCCGCCAGCGTGAAATTGCTGTTGGAATAGTTCCATTCCGTACCCACCGGGAAGTTCACGGCCCGCTGTTGTTGCAGGATCTTGATGATGTGCTGCTGCGTGATCACATCGTCCATCCGCGTACCCTGGATGGCCAGCAACTGCCACTGATCCCGGATGCCACTCGTATGATGCAGGAGATGCCTGATCGTGATCTTCTCCCTGAGATCCGGAAACCAGGGCAAGTACTTCCGGATATCATCATCCAGCCGCAGCTTCCCCGCCCGCTCCAGCAACACGATCGAAAACGCCGTGAATTGCTTGGAGACCGATGCCATGTGAAAGATCGTGGAGTCGGTGATCGGGATGCCGTATTCCAGGTTGGCCAGACCGTATCCTTTGGCAAAGATCAGCGAGTCGTTGCGCACGATCCCTACGGCACAGCCGGGGCCCGAGGGATTATTCCACTTCGAGCAGATACTGTCGATCTTCTTCGTCAGGGAGTCAGGCAGGCCCTGGCCGGAAACCCGACCAAAAAAGAAGAATCCCGCCAGGAGAGGGATCATCCTGTAACATGTCAGCGATGGTGGCCTGGTTATCATGCTTTGAATATAGCTAAAATCGCCGGCTCGGGGGTGACCTGCGCTCGGGAATTTGACTTAATTTCACGCGTTACGGAGCTTACATGATCCAACAATTCCACCAACCCGGGGCGACGCGCAGCGGGTCACGAAGTTCTATGCCGGCCATTTTGGAAAATTTTTCAAGCGACAGACAGGTCTGTCGCCCAGCGAGTCTAAAGAGACGACTCCGGAAACGGTGGCCGGGAAATAATGGCCGCATGGGCTAATTTTGAGGTATCGAATTAAACTCATAAACACCTAAAAATGAAAAATTCTGCTTTAACCAGATTCGCCGGATGGGTAGCCAGTCGTAACCTCCCATTTATCGTGATCGCTGTGGGAATGATCGTGATGCTTTTTTGGGCGGGCGCATTTAAGATGACATCGGCCGGCGCCGAAGGTATTGAACCGCTTGTGAGCAACAGCCCACTGATCGGCTGGGAATTCAAACTGTTTGGCCCTTACGCCGGCGCCGACATCATTGGACTCACCGAATGGATTGGCGGGGTGCTGATATTGATCGGCTTTTGGAAACCCAAGGCCGGCATTGCCGGTGGCATCATCGGGGTTGTGATGTTCTTTACCACCAGCACCATGCTGGTCACCACACCCGGTACCATTATTCACATCAATGGCATGGGCTACATGAACAACCTCGGATTGTTCCTATACAAGGACGTCATCAATCTCGGCGCATCCTTGTATTTGATCGCTTACTTCGGTGGCCGGGTCCTTGGGCGGCCGGCCAGCGCTTAGTTATTGGACTTTAAAACGGGCAGATGCCCTTTGGTCCGTCGAGGAACCACCGACCATGACCCTTACCTCGTCCTTTTCCGTTTCGAAACGTTGCCGTGTTTGATCCCAATAGGCCAGGTCCTTTGGCGTGAGGCGGAAGGTAACGGTCTTCGTTTCGTTTGGTTGAAGGGTGATGCGGGAAAATCCTTTGAGCTCTTTGATCGGTCGGACGATCTTTGAGTTTTCGTGGCTGATATAAAGCTGAACCACTTCGTCTCCCGGCCGGTCGCCGGTATTGGTGATGTCTACCGTGATATTTATGGCGTTTCTGAGGATGGGTGAGCTGAGGCGGAGATTGTCATAGCGAAAGCTGGTGTAACTAAGCCCATAACCAAAAGGATACAAGGGCTCGCCTTTGAAATACATATAGGTCCTTCCATGACGGATGTCGTAGTCCATCATCGGCGGCAGTTGATCGAGGGATTTGGGCCAGGTCTGTACCAGTCGGCCACCCGGGTCTGTATCACCAAAGAGGACGTCGGCGAGGGCGTTGCCCAGTTCCTGGCTATTGTGCGTGAGATGAACGATCGCGGGCACATGCGCGTTGATCCAATTGATCGAATAGGGAAAGCTACTGATGAGTACCACGATGGTATGGGGATTTACCGCCATTACCCGTTCCACGAGGCTTTCCTGGGCCGAATCGAGATCGATCTGCTCGCGGTCTACGGCTTCGCGGCCTTCGCTGGGCACGGAGACTTGTTTCCACCCTTTGTTCTCGCCGCCCACCGGGTTGTTGCCAACGCAGACGATGGCTATTTCGGAAGTTTTTGCGAGGCTAACGGCGAGGTCATTGTTCGTGGTATGGTTGACGATAGCGCCCGGCGGCAGCTTGTTGATGATACCCTGCAGGGGGCTCACGGCATAGCCCGAAGAGCCGCTATACCAATCGGCAAAGACCTGGTCGCTTCGGGAGCCAAGGACTGCGATGCTATGCAGCTTCGTCCGGTCCAGCGGCAGCAAGTGGTCGTCATTCTTCAACAGCACTATGGATTTTTGTGTGAGGAGACGGACGAATTGTCTGCGCTGCGGGTCCATAAAAGGGGGCTCGCCGCCGCGGATCTTCGCATAGGGAACGTAAGCCGAATCGTCCAGGAGGCCCAGCCTGATCATTACCCGGAAGACGCCGCGGAGGGCGGTGTCGATATCCTTTTCCGTGAGCAGGTGCTTGTCGAGGGCGCCTTTGACCCCGGCGCGGTAGTTGTCGAGGAACTGGTTGATGCCGGCTTTGATGCACGCGGCGGCGGCTTCCTCCGGCGTTTTGAAATAATGGTGGGCGGTGACGAGCATCCGATACGCCCCGCCGTCCGTGCAGATGATGCCATCCTGTCCCCACTGGTCCACGGTGATCTTTCTTAACGACGGGTTGACTGCCTGGGGAATGCCATTCACTTTGTTATAGGAGGCCATATAGGCACGAGAGCCGGCTTCGACTCCCATGCGGAAGGGTACGGAATAGTATTCACGCCAAAGCCGTTCGTCAAAATCGGAGGAGCTGCTGTCCCGGCCATTTTCATTGCTATTGGCCAGAAAATGTTTCATCAGCGACGCGGCCTGCCAGTAGCGGGGATCATCGCCCTGGAGGCCGTGGACAAAAGCCTGGACCAGGGTGCCGTTGAAGAAGGGATCTTCGCCATAACACTCTTCGGTCCTGCCCCAGCGCGGGTCCCGGCCGAGGTCTGCGTTCGGGGCGCGGATGACGAGGCCGCCTTTGCCCAGGGTTTGATTGGTATAGCGTGCTTCGTATCCTTCGATGGCTGCCGCCTGGCGGATCAGCGCGGTGTCCCAGGTCTCCGCCATCCCGATGGACTGCGGGAAGATGGTAGTGGCAACAGGCGTTTTTCTTCCCCAGCCACCGGGAACGCCGAGCGCGAGGCCATGCAGACCCTCGCTGTGGCCGGTGCCTTTTAAGCCCAGGCGGGGGATCGTGGGGTTGGTGCTCAGGCAGGTGATCTTTTCGTCAATGGTGAGGAGGGAGAGCAGGTTGTCGATGCGTTTTTCGACCGGCAGGTCGCGGTTTTGAAAGGGATAGGCGGCTGGGGTTTGCGCCTCGGAGTGGGCGGGGGCCTGGGTCTGGGTTGTAGCCTGGCCGTGCGCCCCGGAGTGGGCGGGGGTTCGGGTTGCTGCCGGCGTAGGGGCCTGGCCGTGCGCCTTCGGGTGGACGAGGATGGGGCCGGCGAGGAGAAGGATAACGACTGCTTTTTTCATGGCAAGGGCATTGTGGGATAAAGATAGGGTGTTGGCCGGAATGTTGTAATTTAGTAGTACTTACTCTCCCGGCATACCCCGAATCTAAAAATTTTGACCCATGCCGATCTATATGGATCGTCACGACATTTTAGATAACGTGACTGCGGCGCAGGTGGCGGAAATGCATCAGCAGGACCTGAAAATCCAGGATAAATACGGCTGTCGCGGGCTGACCTATTGGTTCGATGGCCAGCGGCAAACTGCTTTTTGTCTCATCGAGGCGCCGGATATTTCGTGCATCCACGCGATGCACAATGCAGCCCATGGGCAGGTCCCCAACCGTGTTATTGAAGTCAGTCCGGCCCTGGTCGAAGCCTTTCTCGGCAGGATCGAAGACCCGGAAAAGAACGGTGGCGGACCGTTAAACGTCATCGATGATTCGGCGTTTAGAATTCTCATGCTGGTGTCGCTGAAGCCGGCGACGACAGCGCAACGGGTTTCCAAAGGCGCCGGCCGCGGGTTGGAACCGTTCAACCTGGCCGTTCATAACATCGTGCTCTCGTCGGGCGGGAAACCTGTGAGACGGAATGACCATCATCTCACGGTGTGTTTCACCTCGGCTGCCGACGCCGTCCGGTGTGCGCTCCGCATCCAGGCCGAATTTGAAAAGAACAAGACCTCGCTTGCGGGCTCGCTTGCGGCCGGCGCTTCACTGAAGATCGGTGTCAGTGCGGGCGACCCGGTGACCGACAAGCCGGCGTTCTTTGAGGATGCCATCCGGCTGGTGGAACGGATGTGCCGCATCGTCAAAGGCGAGATCATCCTCTCGTGCGAGGTCAGGGAGCTATACGACAGTGAAAAACCGGGCGGCCTTCCCGAGCAGGGAAAAACATGCTGGCTGCTTCCCGCGGACCAGCGGTTCCTCGTAGGCCTGATGGATTTTACCGAGTCGGCCTGGAAAAATGCCGGCTTCAAGGTCGACGATTTCGAGAAAGCGCTTGGTTGCAGTAAGTCGCAGTTCTACCGGAAGATGATCTCGCTGACCGGCAAGTCCCCCAACTTCTTCCTGAAGGAGTACCGGCTGAATGAAGCGCTCGGCCTGCTGAACAAACATGCCAGGAATGTATCCGAAGTGGCTTTTGAGACGGGTTTCAACAGCCCCTCGTATTTCTCGAAATGCTTTCAGCAACTCTATGGCTGCCTGCCTTCGGACTATCTGGCTGAATTGGCGGAGTGACGCGGGCGGACGGGCGGCGGGCCTCGCGGTGGATCTCCGGGCCTCGCTGCGGATCGCCGGGCCTCGCTGCGGATCGCCGGGCCTCGTTGCGGATCCGCGGGCCTCGCGGTGGATCTCCGGCGGCGTGAACCAAAATTGCGACAATTTGAACCAAAAGTAGTAGACAGCGGGTTTTTGAACGGCTACCTTTGATCCCGACCAAACATCTTTTACCGCATCAACTACTTTTTATGGCAAATCAAGTTAGCCCTCTCGACAGCGCTGCCATCGAGCGCCTGGCCTCGCAAATAAGAGGCGAGATCATCCTTCCTGCTCACGAAAGATACGAGCAGGTCCGCAAGGTGTACAACGCCATGATCGACAAGCGACCCGGCATGATCGTCCGATGCACGGATGTAGCGGACGTTGTTGCGGCTGTGAAATTCGGCAGGGAATATGGCTTGCTTGTAGCCGTGAGGGGTGGGGGGCACAATGGTGGCGGGCTTGGCCTCTGCGATGACGGAATGGTCATCGATCTCGCCGGAATTAAATATGTGCTTGTCGACCCTGCTACGGGAACAGTGCGGGTAGGTGGTGGGAACACACTCGGCGAGATCGATCATGCCACCCATGCCTTCGGCCTGGCCATCCCGGCGGGGATCATTTCGACGACCGGCATCGGCGGTCTGGCGCTGGGAGGCGGCGTGGGCTATCTCTCCAGAAAATATGGTCTCACCATCGATAACCTCCTCGAGGCGGAGGTCGTCCTTGCCGACGGTACGGTCGTAACGGCTAACGCGGGACAGCATGCGGATCTCTTTTGGGCTATCCGCGGTGGCGGCGGCAACTTCGGGATCGTCACCTCCTTCCTGTTCCAGGCGCATCCGGTGAGCGAGGTCTTCGGCGGACCGACGCTGTGGCCCATCGAGCAGACGGAAGAGATCATGGAATGGTATCACGGCTTCATCCACGACGCGCCGGACGAACTCAACGGTTTTATCGCCGTGCTCACGATCCCCGGCCCGCCTTTTCCGGAGTCCCTTCACCACAAGAAGTTTTGCGGCATCGTATGGTGCTATGCCGGCGATATGTTGAAAGCGGAAGAGGTGTTCAAACCCGTGAGGGCCAAAAAGCCGATCTTCGAACACATGGGCCCCATGCCCTACCCCGTGATGCAGCGATTGTTCGACGGCCTGTTCCCGCCGGGACTCCAGTGGTATTGGCGCGCCGACTTTTTTAGCGAGCTCGGGCCGGAAGCGCGGGAAAAACACCAGGTCTTTGGACAACAGATACCTACGCCGCTATCGCAAATGCACCTGTACCCGATAAGCGGCGCCGCCGGAAGAGTAGGCGCCGATGCCACTCCCTGGGCTTACCGGGACGCGAAATATGCTGGCGTGATCGTCGGCGTCGATCCCGATCCCGCCAACGCGGACAAGATCACACACTGGTGTAAGGATTATTGGGAAGCCACCCATCCTTATTCTTCCGGGGGAGGATATGTGAATTTCATTATGAACGAGGGTCCGGACCGGGTCAAAGCCAGCTATGGCCGGAACTATGATCGGCTGGTCGCTATCAAACGCAAATACGATCCGGATAATTTTTTCCGGGTGAACCAGAATATTACGCCGGCTTTGGCGGCCGCCGCTGTTTAGTTGCTTGTTAGTTCCGTTTGGCTCCGGAGGACGGCGTCGTTGTTTTGTCTTTGGGTGAGAATATTGATGTAAGAAAGGGCAAAAGGGGTCCCGTAAACTTCATAGGACTTCTGTGCCCAAGTGAGGGCGCCGTTGAGATCACCGTTGATCTCGCTGATGATGGCCATATTGTAATCGGCGCGGCCCGTTTGTTTTCTCGAGTGGCTGTTGGTTGCTATATCATGCCAGATCTTGCCTGCACCGTCCCAGTCACCGGCCTGCGCCATGCGTCTGGCGATGATGAAGTCTCTGTTGCCGCGAACGAAATACACCCGGGATACCCGAATCGAATAGGGGATGATGCGGCTGGCATAGCTCTCGCCGCACTTGTGGCCGGCCTTTATCACCTCTTCTTTGTGGCCCAGCATGGCGATCCCATTGGCAATGACGCCACCCTGGATGCTCAGGTCGCTATAATAGACCCACTTGTCCAGGACGCTATGCGAAACGGGGTCATAGATGCGCCATCCGGTGCGCACCTTCGAATTGAGCACCCGGCCCATGCTCATAATGGCTAAGGGGACCTGCTGTTGGACATCGAAGAGTTCCAGCGAGAACAGGAGATCCGCGTGGTTATCCCTGCATATCCTTTCGACCGTGTCCCAGGGCATCGTGACGGGAAATTCTCCCGTGGCATAGGACCGGAGATCGAGATCGTTTAAAGGTTTCACCGAAGCGAAGCGGTTGCTGCTGATCAATGCGTCGGTGAGACCGGTGATGCTGGCCGCAGACCCTTCCGCATTCAGCTGTTTGCTTTCGGCATTGACGGTCCTGTGGATGGCGTCGACAGTGCGGCTGTCATCGGCTGCACGGCTTCGGTTCACCACGACCGCGGTTTTTGCGGCGGGGGGAAGACTTACCAGGGCGGGTTCCGTGACGCTCAGGGACATGAGATTGGTGGAGCTGCAGGAATAACAGACGATGATTATTCCGAGAAGGGTTGCGGGTATTTTCATAACCATTTGGTTTTAAAGGATATTGAGTATATCCCTCTATAACGGATAAGTAGAAGATTTAGTGCCCGGCGGCTGGCCCGCGAATTGTAGTAATTTTACGTTATGCGACCTTTCCTTGTAATCCTCTTTATGTTTGGCGCTTTGGCGCCGGTGTTCTCCCAGTCTTATACGATCAGCGTTGCCTTTACCGGCTTGCGCAGCGACAAGGGGAAGGTTTACATGAGTTTGTATAATTCTTCAAAGGGCTATCCCAAAGACGCCGGCCTGGCTTACCGGCTTTCGTTCGCCGATATCCACGACGGCAAGTCTACTATTCTGCTTGCCGGCATCCCGCAGGGCACTTATGCCATCGCCTGCTATCATGATGAAAATAATAATGGAAAATTAGACGCTAATTTTTTGGGCATCCCCAAGGAGGGTACCGGGGCCTCGAACGATGCCAAGGGCTCGATGGGGCCGCCAAAATTCAAGGATGCGGAGTTCCAAGTGGTGCGTGATACCACGTTAACGATCAAGATGAATTATTGATCCGGGCTTAGGCGGGCTGATCCGGTTGGCCGGTGGGCTGGCTGGTCGAATTGGCGGGGGCTGGCTTGTCGAATGGACGGGCGGCCGGCTTGTCGAATTGGCCGGGGGCTGGCTGGTCGAATTGGCGGGTGGCCGGCTGGTCGAATTGGCCGCGGGCTGGCTGCTCGAAAAAATCTTTTTCCCCTATGGCGCTTCGGAGGCACCGCATGATCGACTCGTGGAAGTCGGTGCCTGCGGCATGCAGGGGGTCGATGGACTTTACCAGCAGGGTACGGAGTTCGAAAAGCGCTTTCCTGTTGTACTTCTTTGACCCTTTGACGAGGTCGAGTTTCATGAGCTCCGCCTGCTGGTCCTGTTTGGGGTTGAAGATCTCGTTTATATGGCTGCATTGGTGGCAGACGCCGTTCTTGTTGATCAACGCGCAGCGGTGTTCGAAGATGTCCGTCATGATAGTCCGGGCGTCGTTGAGCAGGTGTTTTATGACGGCTTCGGTCTTATCGAGGATGTTGGAAATTTCTTTTGTTTGAAAATCGTACATATCCTTTAGGATCAGCGCGACCTGGTTTTCGATGGGCAGGGTCTTTGAAATGCACGTGAAGCAGTAGTCGATGTGCTCCTTCATTTCATAGGCTCCGTAGGGGGAGTTGTCATGGACCATCCAGAAGACTCGCCTGATCTCTTCGGAACCTATCGCCAGGTCTGCCGCCCGGTCCTGGGCATCGGCCTGCCAGCGTTTTGCTTTTCTTAAATGATCATAGGCCAGATTGGTGGCTATCTTGAATACCCACGTCTTTAACGAAGATTCCTGGTTAAAGGATTGGAGCTTCGAAAATGCCCTGATAAAAGTATCGTGCGTCAGGTCGTCTACATCGTTGCGGTCCGTGAGCAGACGATAGAGGAACGACTTCAGCTGGGGTTGAAATTCGGCAAAGAGGGTTTGGAAGGCGTTGATATCTCCTGCCAGGGCATTTTCGAGGCTCCGTTCTTTTTCCATGCGTTCAAGTTACAACACGTTAAGTTTACCGCAATCCACGTCTACGATATGGCTGTTGAGCGCCACGCCGGCTTCGGAGGCAAGGAAGGCGGCGGTTTCGCCCAGCTGTTTCAATGTGGGGCTTGTCTTCAGGATGTCGAAGGCTTTGTATTGGGCGATCATTTGGTCTGCGGGGATGCCGTATTGTTCCGCGGCGGCCGCGATCCAGCCGGAGATGCGCTTTGTTTCCATGATGGCGCCGGCACAGATGCAGGTGACCTTGATGTCTTCGGGGCCGAATTCGGCGGCCATCACCCGGGTGAGCCCTTCGACTGCGCAGCTGGCGGCCGTGATGCCGGCCAGGTTGGGGATCTTGCTCTTGGAGAGTGCGGCCGTGAGGAGCAGGATGGTCCCGGCCGACCGGGTCTCGATCATGTATTTTGCGGCTATGCGCGAAGTGAGGAATTGGGAGCCGACGATCTTTTCGATGGGGGCCATAAACTGTTCGAAGGTGGCCTGCGTGGTGGGTGGACGGCCGCCCATCTCGGTGTAGCTGGCGCCGATACCGTTGAAAACGATATCTAACGCGCCGTTGGCCGCGACGATCTTTTTTACTACGTTTTCGATCTCCGCTTCGTTCTGCGCGTCGACTTTCGCGGCTTCGGCGTGGCCGCCGGCTGCTTTGATCTGGTCGGCCAGGGCTTTTACGGCGGCTTCGTTTCGGGCGGTGACATACACTTTTGCGCCGTGCGCGGCGAATGATCTTGCGACGGCTCCCGCGATGTCGCCTGAGGCGGCGAATACGACGGCTACTTTGTCTTTTAGATGTTGCATTTTGTGTGCTTTTTTCTATGGACGAATGAGCCGGGGGAAACGATCGGGATTTATTGACTTTTTTTCTTTTTCACCTCGTTGAATGCATCGAGGCTATAAGAAAGATAGCGGTTCATGATCTCATCCGCTTGTTCGGTATGCTGGGCGCCGGCGTAGGCTTTTATGATGGCGGTGATGGCGAGGGGCGGGTTGTCTCTGAAAATGAAATGTCCGCAACCATGAGCGGTGATGTCCTCGCGGTTAGGTTCGGCGGCTGCAAATTGCCGGTGACATTCCCGCCATCTGGCGGCCATGGCGGAATCGGGGAAGTTGATCTCCGAAACCAGCCCGATCACCGGGATATTTGCCGGGAAAGGCGTTTTTCTCATGAGCGCGACGGTATTGGGGAGATTCATCGCCGCGTAATAGTTTGCCCAGACGATGTCTGTCCTGTTTGCAAAAAGCTTTTTTCTCAGCTGGGTGATGCTATCGACATAGCTATCCAGGAACCAGCATGCCAGGTTGGCGTCGATCAGGACGGCTGCTTTTACATTTGACGGATGCCTGGCCGCATAGAGGGTTGCGCAAAATCCGCCGTAGGAGTGGGCTACCAATACGAGGTTTTTGTCATAGCCCAATTTTTTAAGGGCCGTTTCCAGCCCTTCGATATCCTGGAGGAGGCCATGTTTCTCCAGGACATGGTTGCTGGTGTCCAGCTCGCTTTGGCCGAAACCGGCGCGGGCATAGGTTATCAGCGTCGCGTGGGTGATAGCTTCTATAGGTTTTAAAATAGTGTCGAACACGGCTGCGTCGGAGCCGGCGCCACCTTCGAAGAGGATGGGCATACCCGTTCCTCTAGTGATGTGAAAATGAAGGCGGTGGCCGCCAACGTCAACCAATGTATCGTAGGTCTGGCAGCGGGCTGAACCCGCTATCAAGCCACAAAAAGCGAGGATAAAAAGGTATCGCATGTGGACGGGATGCAGAAAACGGGAGATTCCATAACGCGGGACTTCATTTTGGGTTACTTACCCCGTGATTCGTTTGATCTTTCTTTTCCAACTGGACTTTGCGGCCAACCATGTTTTTCCTTGTGCTAAGATATCAATCCGGTCGTTTGAATGTGTATGCCGACTATCTGACGATCGAAATTCAAGTTCCTCGGACGGCAAGAGGGCGGAAACATCATCTAATGGATCTTTTGCATGATCGAGGTCGAAAAGGGATTTATGTCGATCTTCTTTAAATTGATCTTTCTTTTCTTTTAAGCACTTCAGTAATAAATGCAGTGGGATATTGTCCGTGATCAAGTCCAAGTCATAGAAATCTTTTCTGGCAAAACGATTCGACGCAGCCATTAATTTGAACAATCCGATATCCATTATACTCAGCATTCTGACGCCGCTGATATCCTCAATAGGATCGATATGTTGAACATTTTGGATCATGTCCACCTTAATCTGTTCTTCGCCTTTTATGATCAGTGCACGCAGGAAACAATATTGGCTCCCTAACCCTTCGTTTAGGAGATTGCAAAAAAGTACTGCTGCGCCGAATTTTTCCCGAATTGATCTTTCAATCAGCTTCCAACCTTCAACGCCAACGATGCGATTCGTGAATAGATCAATATCAATTGACTTTCGATGGTTGAATCGGAGGGAAAGGTTTGAGCCGCCGGCAAGAGCAAAATGTCCAAGAGACTCCATCGTTTGTAATTCTCGAATGAGCTCTAACAAGTCTTTGGTCATAAAACCATTGATGAATTATTTGATTGAGAGACGGCGGAAGGACGGAACATGGTATCTTTCTGCTACCATTGTGCAGACTTCATTGCTGATAAGTTCTTTAGTGTTTTGAAGCTGAATCAAAATTTCCTGCTGCGTATATAAGCTTTCAAGTCGCGCAATGTCAGCTTTAAAAGACTGGCGATTGGTAAAGTATAACGCTCGTGGGATAATAACATCCTTGTCCCGTTCCGCGTTAAGCCGCGAGGGGTCCATATCCCAGAAGAGATATTTAGGAAGAACAGATGGTATCGTTGAGCTTACATTCACCATGCAAATTTAAGCTTTATTTTCAATTGATTGGATAAGAGAATCGTGGCAAACCGGATTGGATACCAGCGAATCGCTTGACTATCAATGCTGATTCCTGGTGCCATTGACCTGGTAGCTGCCAAGGTCCTTGCCGGGGCGTGATTGCGGTGAGGCGGACCTGGCGGTGTCCGGGCAACCCCGCGTGGCATTTTTGCATTTTGAGAAGGGATGGGTGACCGGCTGTGCTTCAGGCCCGTTGAGCTCGACTGCTGGTATCCGGCAAAGGCCTTCGGCGTAAGTCCTATGCGCTATGGCGAATTTTTGGAGCTCTTCGAGCAGCGGGCTGACCGCTTCCAGGATGATGCCGTTTATGCCGGGCTGGCCGGCGAAATCGCTACTTATCTGTGTGGTGGTTTGGGTCTTGCATCTCGGCGTTTTTAAGCGACGGCAAGCAAAGCGATGGACCTGCCGATTCCATATTCGATCTCCTGCCGATGCTCCGGGGACCTGAAAAATATCTTCTTTTTCCGGGGGCCAGCCATGAAGACTTTTCTTGCCTCCGTATCTGGGTGCTTGTATCCGGCGAATGGATACCAGCGGTTTTCCCGGCTATGTGGATTTTGCCGTTCGATGGTTCGACAACGTTGTAAGCACGACGGCGCACACGTTCAGGATCAGCGCGAGGGTGCTGGATGCGGAAGACAGTGTTCCGGCTCGACGTTTTCCCGGCGCCGACCGACAAGCCAGGCGGAATGGAAGAAGGCCCGGAGCCTGGGGGTTGGGTCTTTCAGGTGAATAAGACAAATTTTGTATATCTGGTGTAATGTGGGTACTTTTGGGTCGTCCATATGATGAACGGATGAATGACTGCGCATCCTTAAATGATTTAGACCTGCTGCGATTGCTGCAGCAAAGCGATCCCAACGCTTTCCAGGAGCTCTATACCCGCTATTGGAGCAAGCTATATTTCCTCGCACATAAACGGCTTAAGTCGCCAACGGCCGCCGAAGAGATCGTTCAAAGCGTTTTCCTGACCCTCTGGCGCAAGCGGAAGACCTTGCGGATCGAAGAGCCGGCTGCCTACCTCGCGGCTGTGACGAGATATGCCGTCTATCACTATGTTGCGGCGGAGAAGCGGCGGGCGGAGAAGGAGCGGGCGGCGGGTAACGGATCACAGCGGGTTGTGCCCGGGGAGATGCTGATCGATGACAAACAGCTGCTGGAAATGGTCAAGCAGCAGGCGAATGAATTGCCCGAAAAGTGCCGGCTGGTGTTCATCTATAACAAGTTGGAGGACCAGACCCTGCCCGATGTTGCCGAACGGCTCAATATTTCTGTGAAGACTGCCGAGGCCCATCTGACAAAGGCGTTACGCCTGATCCGGTCGAAGCTCAAGGATAGTGCGCTATTTATTTTTTTCTGACTAAGGGTAAATGACCCTTCCGTCACTCATCTAAATAAAGGAACCTCTTGGACAGAACGTTACTGGCTGAACTTGCCTACAGGTTTTTAGCAGGCACCGCTACAGAGGAAGAGAAGACGCTGCTGCATCAATGGTTCGATGCGGCGGATAAGGAAGAGATCGAGCTGGTGTTCACCCGCGAGCGGGAGACGGATGAGGATGTCCGGAAGCGGATCTTTACGGGATTGCAGACGGCGATCGGGCAGGAACCCGCCGAGGAACTCGCGGCTGTGGGGCCGATGCCTGTTGAGGGCACGCCCGTAGGGCCGATGCCTGTTGAGGGCACAGCTGTAGGGCCGATGCCTGTGGAGAGTACGCCTGTGGGGCCGATGCCGCTTGAGGGCTCGCCCATTGAGCTCGAGCCCGCTGAGCTCGAGCCTGTTGAGCCCGAACCCCGGCAAGCCTCGCGCCGTATTTGGCGATACACCGGATGGGTCGCGGCAGCGTCGATTCTGGTCGTCGTGGGTGTTACAGGACTCTATTTTTGGAATACCCGGAAGGCGGGCAAGGCGGTTTCGAGTAGCGCGCCGGTGGCCAGTGTGCGCAAGGATCTGCCGCCCGGCGGCAATAGGGCAACGCTCGTGCTGGGCGACGGGTCGGTGGTGAATCTCGCAGCTGCCCAAAACGGGGTGATCCGAAAGGTGGCAGGAACCACGATCAACAAACACGATGGACAGCTGGTATATAGTGTTTCGAGGATGGCGTCACCTTCGTCTTCGGTGGGGGCTTTGGCCGCAGCGCCGGAGATGAATACCATCCAGACGCCCCGTGGTGGCCAGTACCGGGTGGTGTTGCCGGATGGCACCGAGGTATGGCTCAACGCAGCCTCGTCGCTGACCTATCCCACTGTATTTTCGGGGCCGGAGAGGCAGGTACGCCTAAATGGGGAAGCTTATTTTGAAGTGGCCCGGAAGAAGGACCAGCCTTTTGTGGTGGCGGCCGGCAATATGCAGGTTAATGTGCTGGGTACGCATTTTAACCTGATGGCCTATGACGATGAGAACACCATCAAGACGACTTTGCTGGAAGGAGCCGTCAAAGTGACCAAAGGGGATGCATCCTACCTCCTCCAGCCGGGGCAGCAGGCCTCCCTGGACCGGTCGTCGGGGTCTTTCAAGCTACTCGCTGTGAATGTGGACGAGGTGGTAGCCTGGAAGAACGGCGTTTTTGAGCTGGGTGGCGAAACGATCGAACCCGTGATGCGGGAGATGGCCCGGTGGTATGATGTGGATGTGGAATATCAGGGCAAGACCAGCGAGCATTTCAGGGGAACGATCCCCAGGAGTGTCGACGCTTCCGAAGTGTTCAAGATGCTGGAGCTCACAGGCGCGGTTCATTTTACTATCGAAGGGAAGAAAGTTATTGTAAGACCATAAGTAGTTGTGATAAAAGATCAAATGCTTGCCGATTATGAAGTTAACTGCTTTCCTGGCGCTCATTTTCTGTCTGCAGGTTAGCGCCAGGGTGTATTCCCAGAAGGTCTCTCTTTCTCTCACGAACGTTCCGCTTGAAAAGGTTTTCAAGGAGATAACCAGGCAAACGGGATATAGCTTCTTGTACACGGATGAGGTGTTGAACAGCACACAGAATATAGATATCAGGATCAAAAATGTTTCGCTGCCTGTGGCGCTGGACCGGTGTTTCAAGAATCAGCCGCTAACCTGGTCCATCGTGGAAAGAACGGTGGTCGTTCAACGAAAGCCGGATTATGTGCCATCCCCACCCGGCACGGATGTTCATGGCCGCGTTACGGACAGTACCGGCAAGGCTATGGCGGGGGTAACGGTGACGCTTGTGGGCGACAGGAAAGGCGTGGAGACCGATGAGGATGGCGCGTTCACGATCAAGGTTCCGGAACATGCTATCCTGCACTTTAGTTTCGTGGGTTACGAAGGAGTTGATGTGTCCGTCGACGGCCGTACGGAAATAAATGTGACCTTACATGTCAGCGGTACCTCGCTGAATGATATCGTATTCATCGGCTATGGGTCGCAACGGCGGAAGGACATCACCAGTGCCATCTCGACTGTCCCGGTATCCGATGTGAGCGTACGACCGGTGGTGAGTGCGGCGGAGGTCATCGCCGGCAAGACACCCGGTACGCAGATCCTGCAGCCGTCCGGAAAGCCGGGCTCCGATTTTACGGTGTTTGTCCGGGGCATCGCGTCGCTCACGGGAAATACACAGCCGTTGTATGTCATCGATGGTGTGGTATCGTATGATACGCATAGCCTCGATCCGAATACCATTGCGTCCATCAGCATCCTGAAGGATGCTTCCGCCGCCGGGATCTATGGGGCCGCGGGTTCTTCGAACGGAGTGGTGCTGATCACGACGAAGAAAGGTATCAAGGGTAAGACGAGGGCGGAGGTGCAGGCCTATGCGGGTTCACAGGAGATTACCAAAAAGATCAAGCTGTTGAACAATGAGCAGCTGGCGACCTTGTTGACGGAGGAACAGGTCAATAGCGGCAATACCGGCTTTTCTATCCCCGACTCGCTGGTGACTGCCAATAACAATAACTGGCAGGATCTCATATACCGCAAAGCGCCCATGACGGGGATCAACGCCGGTTTCTCCGGGGGTGGGGATAAGGGTACGTATTATTTTGGCGTGGGCTATGTCAACCAGGATGGGATCGCGGTTACGTCCAACTATAAACGCTATTCGACCGTACTCAATCTCGAACAGCAGATGACCCCCACGCTGAGTGTAGGTACCCATGTCTCCTATAACCGAACGGGTTATCACGACATATACGATAATCAGCGGGCGCAATACAATGGTTCCGTACTCAGCGTCCTGAATACGCCGCCCTTTAGCCCGATCTACAATCCCAATGGCGACGGCACCTATGGGTTCAGCCCCTTTACACAGGGGTGGCTCAATCCCATGGGGGATATCTATGGGACCAATAACTATACGATCGGTAATAATATCCTGGGCGATGGCCACGTCGTGATCAGGCTGCCCTTCCATCTCAGCTTCCGGTCGCAGCTGGGTATTACGCTCGAGAATGGCTATCAGACGGTTTTCCAGGATCCCAGGCTTACGGAAAGCGCCAGACAGCTTGGCGGAGTAGGCAGCTACTATACCTTGGAAAGCTTCCGCTATATCTGGGATAACACGTTGACCTTTGATAAACAGGCCGGCAAGCATTCGTTTAATGTGATCATAGGGTCGAGCGCTTCGAAACAGCAGGACCATTCCTCGGCTCAGAGCGGCTATGGTTTCCCCAGCTATTCCGTAATGGTGTTGTCCGCGGCTTCTACCTATACGTTGAACCAGACGTTTGCGGACGCCTGGACGCTCGAGTCTTATTTCGGCCGGGTGAACTATTCATACAACGACCGATATCTGCTTAGCGCTTCTATCCGGCGGGACGGTTCTTCCAGGTTGGGTATCCGAAACCAATGGGCCGATTTCCCCGCTTTTTCCGCCGGGTGGCGGGCGTCGGAGGAAGATCTCCTGAGGGATGTGAACTGGCTGAGTGACTTGAAATTCAGGGTAGGGTGGGGCGCCACGGGGAATCTTCCCGCGGATTACTACCCCTCGTATAGCTTGCTCACCGGCGGCAACAATTATGCTTTTGACGGGACTACGCTCACCACCGGCACGGTGCCCAATGGGCAGGCGGGCAACCCGGACCTGCTTTGGGAGGAGACGAAGCAGTTTAACGCGGGTTTCGACCTCAGTGTGCTGGACAACCGTTTGAGCCTTTCCGCGGACTATTATATCAAGCGTACGCATGATCTTATCCTCGACGTGCCCGAGCCTCAATCCACCGGCGTGAGCACGGAAGAGGAAAATATGCCCGGCTATGTGCAGAACAGGGGTTTCGAGTTCCTCCTGTCCGGCGAAATAGTCAAGGGCCGCGGTTTCAACTGGACCGGCGCGTTCAATATGTCTTTCAATAAGAACATCGTGGAATTGCCGCCGGGGACTTCGCCTATCCTAACGGGTTATATCCAGGACATCGGCGGCGATGCCGGTATCGTAAAGAGCGGGCTGCCGCTTGGGTCGTTCTGGGGCTATATCGACGATGGCGTCAACCCGCAGACCGGGAATATCAATTTCCGCGATCTCAATCACGATGGAAGGATCGATCCGGATAACGACAGGACGTTCATCGGCAGCGCGCTTCCGAAGTTTACGTTCGGGTTCTCCAATATCTTTAGTTACCGGCATTTCGAGTTGAATGTTTTGATCGACGGGGTCCATGGCAATAAGATCTTCGACGCCACGCGGATGGAGACGGAAGATATGACGGACATGGTGAACCAGACCACCCGGACGTTGAAGCGTTGGGAGAAGCCGGGAGATGTCACCGACATGCCCAGGGCCATGTATGGGAGCAGCGCGCCGGCTAATTCGGTGCCCAACTACAGCATCTCTTCGCGTTGGGTGGAGGACGGGTCTTTTCTTAGGTTCAGGCAGCTGACGCTGGCTTATAACCTGGACAAGAAATGGATCAGCGGCGCGGGGTTGAGCGGGTTGCGGTTGTATGTGACCCTGCAGGACTTTTTTATTTTTACCCGATACAAGGGCTATTCTCCCGAGCTGAATGTGACTACCACTTCAAACGTTGTGAATTCGAGCACGATCGCCAACCTGGCGACGCAGCAGGGATTTGATCATGGCACTTATCCGCAGTATCGATCGGTCACTTTTGGGCTTAATGTTTCGTTGTAAAACTTACTATTATGTTTAAAAGATATATACCGCTTTTTGCCGCTGTTTTGTGGCTTGTGGGTTTGGGGGGCTGTAAGAAGAGCTTTCTGGATCAGACGCCCCAGAACGCCGTCTCCTCCGGGGATTTCAAGAGCGCTTCCGATGCGCAAGCGGCTATCGTGGGGGCTTATTCGCTGATGGCGAACTATAACTATTGGTATTACAACTGGAATTATCTTATCGACGGGGATGTCCGCTCGGATAACTGTTATTCCGGGGGAAGCGCGCCCGATATCGACGGGGTGGACAATTTTACTTCGGTGGCAACGGATAACCAGCCGATCTCGGAGGATTGGTATGAGCTGTATATGGACATCGGGGCGTGCAATATGATCCTGGACAATGTCCCGGCGATAACCGATCCGTTGCTGACCGGCACGCTCAAGGCGCAGATCCTGGGCGAGGCTAAGTTTTTACGGGCGTATCATTATTCGCATCTCGTGCGGAATTACGGACCCGTGGTTTTGCAACTGCATACTATTTCGGTCGATCCGAATACGCTGAAGGCGCGCAGCCCGGTGGACAGTGTCTATGCGCAGATCATTAGCGATCTGAAGGACGCCGAGGCTTCTTTGCCGGTGGCTTACGCCGACCAGGCTTCCAGCCATTCGCGGGCTACACGAGGCGCCGCCGAGGCGGTGCTGGCCAAGGTCTATGCGCAGATGGGCGACTACCAGGACTGTCTCGACTATTGCAACAAGGTGCTGCCGCCGCTGTATGGTGGCACGGGCACGGCGGGGTATGCGTTGCTGGCCAATTATGACTGGTTATTCGACAGCGAGCATAAGAATTCTTCCGAGTCGATCTTCGAGCTACAGCACACGGAGGGTACGATCACCCACGGTTATGCGCAGGGTCTGATGTTGCCGCCCAGCGTTCAGGCGCAATACTGGGTGAAGTTCGCTCCGCCTACGCAGGACCTGGTTCGGGCTTTCAGGGCCGCGGGGGATTCGATTCGTCTGGCCTCCTCGATCACCTGGGAATACAATGGGCCGGGTACGGCTAATCCCGTTGCGTCGCCGGCGCATTATGCGGCTACCGATACGATCCCTTATGTGTGGAAGATCGGCAGGAACTGGCCGGGTGGCTGGAGTGGCGGGAGCGGCGACAACCTGATCCTCCTTCGGCTGGCAGATATTATCCTGCTGAAGGCGGAGGCGTTGAATGCGTTGGGACAGACGGCCGCCGCGATTCCGCTGGTGAATGCTATCAGGGCCCGGGTGAAGCTGGCGCCTATAGCTGCCGTTTCGCAATCGGATGTGGCGGTGGCTGTGTTGAATGAGCGCAGGCTGGAGCTGGCTTTTGAAGGCGAGCGGTGGTATGATCTTTTGCGTTTTGGGGCGCAGTATACGATCAACGTGATGAATAGCGAGCTGGATGGGAATGGGGTGAACCTGGGGTACCAGGTCGATGCGCATCGGTTGCTGTATCCGATCCCGCAGAATGATCGCGATAATAATCCGAATCTGTCGCAGAATGCGGGGTATTAGATGGGCGCGGCTGTGGCTGGGGCCTCCGGCGGGGTATTAAAACTGGTGCTGGAAGGTGGTATACGCCGGCGCGTTGGGACTATAGGCCTTGAATATCTGGTTCTTTCCCACCCAATACGTTCGATAGTCGGGTTGAGCGTCCATGTCTATATAAATGGAGCTGAACTGCATCTGGCTGTAATCGAAGTTGCCGAGCATCCGGCTTTTCAATGACCGGAAGAAAGCCACGGGGTGTAACAAGGTGGAATCTGCTGGCGCCGTGAGGGTGAAGTTGACATTGCCCAGGACAGTGGTTACGAGATTGTAATAGGTGGGTCTCGTGTTATTGAATTGCACGGACATCCCGGTGTCGGCGGTTTTGGTGATGGTATACCAACTGGTATCGGGGATAGCGATGTTAGCAGGAACCGTGTCGACCCATGGAAGAGTGACGGTGACCTGGTCGATGTTGCCGGCGTCGGAAGCGGAGTAGGAGAAAAAGTATTTTTTAAATCCTTTGGCGCCGGGATAATACATGTTTGTGGCGTTGGTGATCAGCTGGGCGCCCGGCGGGGTACGATAGGTTAAGTCGATGCCGGTTTCCAGGTTGGTCGTATCCGGATAACCCATAATACTGAAGCCGGATGCAGTATACACCGCGGGCCTGTTGAACGACACGTTGACGGCGGTGTCGGGGTGAGAGAAATCAACCGCATCGCTTTGGCCGACGATCTGGTGAATATTGTACAGGCCCAGGTCGGGAAAGATCAAGTAAAAGTAAACTCCAGGCCAGGACGTACCCGTGCCGTAAACGGCATTGCTGTATGCCTGTCCGTACTCGGCCAGGCCGTTTTCGAGTATATTATAATAGCTGCCCAGCGGCACATTGACCCCCGAATAGGTAACCACTGTTGGAAGAGGAGTAGGAGCTGTACCTCCACCACCTGCCGGGATCTGAATGGAGTCATTGTCGGGAATGTTCGTCCAGGCGGTTAGATCGATCGCTTTGTAAGTATGGACCGCTGTACTAAGGCTACCCACGGTCTGCTGCACGATCGTGACGTCGAGCAGTTTCTGATTGGTCTTGAGCCACGTGATCACGGGGACATCGAAATCCGCGAGTGTGTCCAGCACAATCCTTCCACTACCCTCGCTGACGATCAGCTCGTAGTAGTTGAGCCTTCCATATGGGTTAGGGTTTTGACGCGCCGGAAAATTCAAATCGAGCCGAAAGGAATCCAATGGCTGCTGCTGCGGCGCCTGGTGGTCTTTTTTGCAGCTCGTGGCGAAGGCAAGACAGATAAGGCAAAAGAGGGCTAACGGTTTCATGTGATCCATGTGTCAGGGATTAGGCTTGGCGGCAAGATAAAACTTAATTTTCAATTATGAAAGGCGCGCGCCGGTGCTTTCCGGTGCGGCCTCGCGAGCCGGGGTTGACGTTTCGACAAAATTTGTATTTTTGTCGAAAATTGCTATCTTTGCAGCATGTCTCCACTCTCCCCGCAAGATGAACAGGCGGAGATCATTCAGGCCACCCTGCGCCTGTACCGCCAGTTCGGTCCCGACAAGGTCTCGATGGACGATGTCGCCAAGGCAACCGGCCGCAGCCGGACCTCTATCTATTATTATTTTAAGAACCGCGATGAGATGTACCGCGCCGCCGTGGATGCCATTGTGCTGGAGATGGCCAAGGATCTGCGCAAGGCTGTCGCTGATGTTTCGCGGTTCGATGAGCAGGTTTACACCTTTTGTGTTTCTAAGCTCAAGATCTCGCGGGAATGGAAATTGATCCTGAATGCGATATGGGTATCCATGGACCAAAAGGGTCAGACAAAGCATGTCAGGACGGCCGAGAATCTACACGAGAAGCTTGTCTACCAGGAAAGTCTACTCCTGAAGGAGAT
>DASYZH010000009.1:0-6753 GCA_035946435.1 Puia sp.
GATCGTCCGGAAAGAGATCTCTATAGCATTCTCCACCCCATAACAAAACCCGAAATGCCGGGCCAGGAAGATCTGTACGCTGCCCAGATCCAGCAGGGTAGGGCTGAAATCCTTTTTCATCTTGTCCTGTTGCTTACGCCTGGCCTTGATGTTGGAGATCAGGGGACTCCGGTAGATAATGGGGATCTCGAAGTTCTTCATGGTGCAAAATTACTATCTTTCCGGCCCAAGCAGAGGAAATATGAGTGAATTTAAAGCAGTCGATTGGATCTATTCATCCAATATCTATGAAGTCAATCTCCGGCAATACACCATCGAGGGCACCTTCAAAGCCTTCGCCCGCGAAATGCCCCGGCTAAAGGACATGGGCATCGAAATATTGTGGTTTATGCCCATCACGCCCATCAGCGCTGAAAAAAGGCTGGGTACCCTTGGCAGCTATTACGCCTGTAGCGACTATACCGCCACCAACCCCGAATACGGTACCCTCGACGATTTTAAAACCCTCGTCAGCGAAGCACATGCCCTCGGGCTGCGCGTCATCATCGACATCGTCGCCAATCACACCGGCTGGGACCACCGCTGGACCCGCGAACATCCCGATTTCTATCGCCGTGACGCCGAAGGCCAGTTCTTCGATCCTCACGGCTGGGCCGACGTCATCGACCTGAATTATGATAACCCCCAGCTTCGCCTGGCGATGATAGATGTGATGCGCTTCTGGATCGAGCAGGCAAATGTCGACGGCTTCCGCTGCGATATGGCGATGCTGGTCCCGCTGGATTTCTGGCGCCAGGCCCGCGAAGCCCTCGACAAGCTCAAACCGCTTTTCTGGCTGGGCGAATGCGAAGAGATCGCCTATCACGAGGTCTTCGACGCAACCTATACCTGGAAATTCCTGCACAAGATGGAAGCGGTTTGGCGTACCGAATCGAACCTCCACGGCCTCGACGAAGTGCTCGACTACTACGATACCATGTTCCCACCCAATGGGCTCAGGGTGTATTTCACCACAAATCACGACGAGAACTCCCATAGCGGCAGCGAATACGAACGCATGGGCGCCATGGCCAAAGGATTTGCCATTCTTTGCTGCACCTGGAACGGCCTGCCCCTGATCTACAGCGGCCAGGAAATGCCGAATTTCAAACGACTCAAATTCTTTGATAAGGATGCGATCGAATGGACGGGCCACTACGATCTGCACGGCTTTTACCGCACCCTGCTCAACCTGCGGAAAACCAATCCCGCACTTCGTTCGGCCGACCCCGGTACGACCATCCACCGGCTGAATACCAAAATGGACGATCGCTGTTTTGCCTTTGCCCGCCGCGCCGGCGACGACCAGGTCGTCGTCATCCTCAACCTGTCCGTGCAACCGCTGGCCCTTCCCGTTGCTGAACTGCTGCTGCAGGGTATTTACCGGGAAGTGTTCACACACGATTGGCAGGATCTTTCCAAATTCTCGACCCTCACCCTGCCGCCCTGGGGCTACCTGGTGCTGGAAAAAATAAAAGGCTGACCCCCTGGTCAGCCTTTAAAATTCATATAATGTCATTTTATTCTCCCGAGTTCAGCTTCAGAGAATAGGTATACACACCCTCATATCCGGGGAACACCCCTTCCAGCTTCACCGTCCCATTGCCCGCTTTATTCAACACCGCCTGAAAGTCATCGATCGTCTTGACATCGGTGCCGTTGGCCTTCAGGATGATGAAACCTTCCTGCACCCTCGACTTATCCATCAATCCGTTCTCGGTAATAGCCTTGACGACCACACCACCCTTGAGATCCAGGTTGGCCGCATCTTTCTTGTTCAGGGTCTCGAGCTGCGCACCCAGCCGGTCCAGAACCGTGGTCTTGATGATCGCCGTCGAAGTACTGCCCGAATTATTGCTCAGTGTGATCGGTACCGTATTTTCCTTGCCGTCGCGTTTATAGGTGACCTTGATCTTGTCGCCGGGGCTATAGGTGGCGATCTTGCCTACCATCTCCGCGCCGGTAGATACCTCTTCTCCATTGATCCTGGTAATGACATCGCCTACTTTCAGGCCGGCATGCGCCGCAGGACCATCGGGGGTAACAACCCAAACGTAAACGCCGTCGCCGTCCTTGATCCCATTCTCTCTTTTCTGGTCTTCGCTTAGATCATCCCGCGGATACTGGATACCCAGGTAAGCGCGTTGCGACGTTCCGAATTTGATGAGATCGTTGACAACCTTCTTGACGATATTCACCGGTATAGTAAAGGAATAGCCGGCGTAGCTGCCCGTAGGCGAAGCAATGGCGGAGTTGATCCCCACGAGCTGTCCTTCCGTATTGATCAGCGGACCACCGCTATTACCCGGGTTGACGGCAGCATCCGTCTGGATAAAAGATTCCACCGGACTCTGGCTCTGTCGCCTGTTGATATCGAGCGTTCTTCCTTTGGCGCTCACGATACCCGCCGTAACCGTTGTCTCCAGCGTCAGGGGATAACCTACGGCCAGCACCCATTGCCCGACCTTTACTTCATCGGAGTTGCCGTATAACAAAAAAGGCAGATTCTGAGCATCGATCTTGATAACCGCCAGATCGCTGCTGGGGTCGGCGCCGACCACCTTGGCCTTGAAAGATTTTCTGTTGCTCAGCGTCACATCCACTTCATCCGCGCCGTCTACCACGTGATTATTGGTCACGATATAACCGTCGTTGCTGATGATGACACCCGAACCGGAAGCCATTTCAGGCATGGAACGCATCCCATTGCCGTTCCCGAAGAAATCATCGGGGTCGATGCCAAAAAGATCGGAGAAAGGATTATGACGCGGAAGATTGTTGCTCACCGTCCGGATGGTCTTCGTCTTGATATGTACAGTCGCCGGAATAGCCGCGCTGGCCGCATCTACAAAATCACCCGGCGGCGAAGCATCCTTGTATTTGCCTTCGAAAAATTTGGCATAATTCGCCGGAACCCTACCGGAATCCTGCGAAGAATAATAATACGTCTTGCCGTTTGTAAAATGATTATACCCCCACATGGTAGCCAAAGCAGTCGAAGCACTGATGAGTATGACTGCTACTACTTGTTTTGCTCTCATTTGATAATTTTTTGCGTGATCTTACCTCTAAAATAACGTCACGGATCTTTCAATCTCTATACCGCTACCCCAGTTTAACAAATTATTTACTAAGGTTTTCGTAGATCGCCGTTTTCCACCCCAATTTACGAAAAATTGGACAAAAATGCCATCGTATCATCCCCATCCGCATAGTCGTCCAGCGCCGGCTGCTGCGCCCGGCCGAAGGGGATCTGACCCCTGCCCACGATACATTGGACATCTCCCTGCTCCCCGGACAGCAGCGAAGGAGCTTCCCCCGGCCTGTAATACACATAGTGTAACACACTTATAGGACTAAAAGGGGAACCATCCTCGGTGAGAATGATCGACCCGTTCGTCATATAATACTTTTTATTCAGGATCAGAAGGGTCAGCTGATAATCGTAGTTGTGTTTGTATTTGGCAAGATCGCTCAGGTAGTTGTATTTCCGGAAGGCCTCCAGCAACCGGAGGAAATCATAGTTCTCCGGCACCAGCAGTTGGGTCACATTACGACACCCCAACCCGAAATAGAGATATACATCATCCGCCAGGGCTTCCAGATCCTCCCAGCTCTCTTCTCCGCTAAGGACCGCTACCGATGTCCGGTTCCGCCGGATTATATGCGGATATTTCCCAAAATAATAGTCGAAATAACGCGCCGAGTTATTGCTGCCGGTAGCGATATAGGCATCGCAGCCATTAAGCCGTTCGGCAAACCCTATCCACTCCGTGACCCGTGGATCGAGCGCCGCCAGCTGGCCAACCAGATGCCGGATCAGGGTCTCATCCCGGCTGCTGGGTTTGATCAATTGCCGATGCCCGCTAACGAACACGCAAAGCATGTCATGAAAGCCTACCAGTGGTATATTGCCCGCCATCACTACGCCCACGGTCCGCGGCGCCGCTCGCTCATCGGGAACGCCGTAGCGCCCGGCCCAGGCGGTCAACGCCTCCTTTTGCAAAAAGCCATGGGCGATCTGCCGCACCGCCGTTTCTATGAATTCCGGGGTGAACCAGCCGTTCAGGGCATGCGCCTTTTGTTTGGCGGCTTCCCATTCCGGCTCTGCTGATAATAAGTATTTTCCGAGACTTGTCAATAAATCGATACGTTGCTCCAACTTCATAAAATCCCACTTATATTTGTCCTGGTCTTGCCCCAGGGCATAAGACCGCAAAGGTACTTAATCGTTTTACCCAATTTCTTTAAAAATGGCTATCAAAATAACAGAAGAATGCATCAACTGCGGCGCCTGCGAACCGGAATGCCCCAATAACGCGATTTACGAAGGCGGTGTAGAATGGGCGATCACCGATGGAACCACCGTTAAAGGCGCCTTTACCCTGCTGGACGGCACCGTGGTAGACGCCACCAAACGCAACGCCCCCATCAGCGTCGATACGTATTATATCGTTCCCAATAAATGCACCGAATGCCAGGGTTTCCATGAAGAGCCCCAGTGCGCCGCCGTATGTCCCGTCGACTGCTGCGTGCCCGACGAAATGTACCGCGAGACAGTAGAAGAGCTCCTGGCTAAAAAAGAGAAACTGCATATCTAAGGATTCCCACTGCATTGCCCACCGTGCGGTAGGTGTGGATAAATTAGGCCCTAATTGTTGGGAAATTACGTGGAAAGTTCTACCTTCAAGGTAACAAATCGTTTTCGCAATGTAGCGTGAGCTACAGGATAATAGGCGGGTGATATTTCCCGTCATAAAAGGGTGAAGGGGATATTTCCTTCACCTTTCTTATTTTTGCCCAAATTTTTTTCCATCCATGAAGCCCACCATCGCCTTTGTCACCGGCGGCTATTCCGGTGAATCAGTGATCTCCTACAAAAGCGCCATCACCATTCAGAATAATTTGGACCACGATCGGTTCTCGGTCTACCGTATCGACATCACGCCGGAAGCCTGGTTCCATCCCCTCGCGGACGGCACAAAGATCACGGTAGACAAGAACGACTTCTCACTGCTCATCGAAGGGAAACGCATCACCTTCGATGCCGTGCTCATCGGCATCCATGGAACTCCCGGCGAAGACGGTAAGCTCCAGGGCTATTTCGACATGCTCGGATTGCCTTATACCAGTTGCGATGCCGCCGTCTCCGCACTGACGTTCAACAAGCGGTTGACCGTAGCCGTGGCCGCCTTCAACGGCATCAGCGTGGCCCGCTCCGTGCTGCTGATCAAAGGCCGGATGGAAAGCCCCGACGAAGTTGCCGCAAAGCTCAAATTCCCCGTCTTCGTCAAAGCCAATAACGGCGGCTCCAGTATTGGCATGTCCAAGGTCAACTCGCCCTCCGAAGAATTGGGCCCTGCTATAGAAAAAGCCTTCAAAGAGGACGACCAGGTGCTTATCGAGGAATTTATCGTAGGACGCGAATTTACCATCGGCGTCTTCCGCGCTAAAGGCGAGATCATCACCCTCCCGTTCACCGAGGTCCGGAGCAAAAAAGAATTCTTCGACTTTGAAGCCAAATATACCGCCGGCCTCAACGAGGAGACTACCCCCGCTGTAGTCGACGAGGACATCGCCGCCAAGGTCAGGGCTACCGCTAAGAAGATCTACCAGGTCTTCAACTGTAACGGCGTCATCCGTATCGATTTTATCTACAACGAAGAGAAAAAAGAGCTGTTCATGCTCGAGATCAACACCGTTCCCGGGCAAAGTGAGGCCAGCCTCGTCCCCCAGCAGCTCAACGTGGCCGGATGGACCTTGAAACAATTCTATTCGTCCCTGCTCGACGAGGCCCTGGCCCGTCGCTAGCCGCCATGAACAAAATTCATTATCTTCGGTAGCCTATGTTTAAATTTCTTACTACCAAACCGCTCTGGGTCAACATCTTAGCAGGTATCGTTCTATTGCTCCTGTTGCTCTTGCTCTTCCTGGGTTCCCTGGCCCTGCTCACGCAGCACGGGAAAACGATGAAGATCCCTTCGGTCACTGGTCTTTCCTATGCCGATGCCAAAAAGACCCTGGAATCCCAGGGCTTCGGTGTGGCGATCCAGGACTCTATGTACTACGATACCATGCGCCCGCTGCAGGTCATCAAACAATTCCCCGAGGCCGATAACCTCGTGAAGGTCAATAGAACTATCTATCTGACGATCAATCGTTCACAAGCTCCGCTTGTCCCGATGCCGAACCTGGTCAGCATGACGCTCCGCAATGCAGTCGTGCTCCTCCATCAATTCGGGCTAAAATTGGGCGATACGATCTTCAAACCCGATTTCGCCCGCAACTCCGTCCTGGACCAGCAATACAAAGGGGAGACCGTCAAACCCAACACCCCAGTCCAGCAGGGTAGCTCCATCACCCTCGTGGTGGGCAGCGGTATCGGCGGCCAGGAATTCGTAGTACCCGATCTCACCGGCCTTACGTATCTCCAGACCCGGGCGCGCCTGGATTCCTTTGGGCTGTCCGTGGGCGTCGTCATGCGCGACCACGACGTGCGCGACACAGCCGAAGCTTATGTTTATAAACAGGAACCTGCGCAGTTTGGCGACGACGGACAGCCTAACCATGTACACATGGGCCAAACCATCGATATCTGGCTCAACACCCAAAGAAAGAATGCCGGCGACTCGACGCAGCCGCAACAGCCGCAGCAGCCGCAGCAGCCCCAACCATAACTAAATCATTAAAGAAATTATGCAAGCGATCAGTGTT
>DASYZH010000010.1:0-4293 GCA_035946435.1 Puia sp.
CCCACCGCCGCAGCGAGCCCCGTCACCGCCGCGAGCCCCACCGCCGCCGCGAGCCCCACCGACCCCGTGAGCCCCATCGACTCCGCGAGCCCCACCGACCCCGCGAACCCCGCCGCCCCCGCGAGCCCCGCTACCGCACACGTCAGCTCCCCGGCTCCCGCCGCCTCCGGCTCCGGCTCCGCCGCTCAAGGCCCCTCCACCGGCCTCCTCCGCGTCGACGACGTCCGCGACTACGCCATCGTGTTTGTCAACGGCAAACGCCAGGGCGTCCTGGACCGAATGAAAAAACAAGACAGCCTGCTGATCTCCGTCCCGGCCGGCGGCGCGACACTCGACATCCTGGTCGAAAACATGGGTCGGATCAATTTTGGACCCAACCTGCTAAAGAACAAAAAAGGCATCACCCAAATGGTTTCATTCAACGACCAGGAGCTCAAGGGATGGAAGATGTACTCCTTTCCCTTCGACCACGTCGCCGCGCAAGCGCCCGCAAATGCCCAACGGCCCGCCAGCTCGCATGAGCCCGCCGGCCCCTCCGCCGCACCGCGCACAACCGCCACCGCAACAACCGCCATCGCAACCAGCGCCACCGCAACCAGCGCCGCCGCAACCAGCGTCACCGCAACCAGCGCCGCAGCCTCCACCGCGGCCCGGCACATCGCAAGCTCCGCCACGACGCGGCCCACCGCCGCACCGCATAGCGCCTCCGCCGCCCTCGAAATGCCCACACTTAAAAGAGCAAAATTTCATCTCGACGCCATCGGCGACACCTACCTCGACATGCGTTCATGGGGCAAAGGGTGCGTGTGGATCAATGGACATAACCTGGGGCGTTATTGGGAGATCGGCCCCCAGCAAACCATCTATGTTCCGGCGGAATGGCTAAAGAGGGGCGACAACGTCGTCGAGGTGCTGGAACTATTAAAGCCGCAGCAAAATGAGCTCAAAAGCCTTCAAAAACCAATTTTAGCTCAGTTGCAGTCCGGGACTCGCTAATTCGCCTTACATTTATCGGGCAAAAACTATCAACATGAAGATCGCCGGCCGTGCCATTTTACTTATGTCTATGTGTGCCGCCCTCGGTTTCACTTCGCGCGCAGCCTCCGCGATCGTCGTGCCCGCTCCCCGCGAAAACCCACCCTCGGCCGATGCAGGAAACCCGCCCCCGACTGCCGTAGCAACTCTGCCTTCCATTGCCGTGGCAACTCTGCCTTCGGCCAATGCAGCAACCCCACCCTCGGCCGACGAAGTCGTCAGGCAAGCCTGTGCCGAAGCCGCGGCGACGCACAAAAAGGTCATGGTGATCTTTCACGCCTCGTGGTGCACCTGGTGTCATAAATTGGACACGATGATGGCCAGTGCTGAATGCAAGCCCCTGTTCGACCAGAGTTTCGTCATTTGTCATCTGGATATCGCCGAGTCGCCCGACAAACGCGACCTGGAGAATCCCGGCGCCGAAGAGCTATACGCCAAATACGCCAACCAGAATTGCGGCATCCCATTTTTCCTCATCATGAATGCGGACGGTACCGTCATCGCCGACTCGCGGATCAAGGCACACGGCGTCGCCCCCACCTCTTCCGGTGACAACATCGGCTACCCCGGCTCCCGGTCCGAAATGGAGTATTATCTGCGCACCCTCCGCGCAACCACCAGCCTCACCCCCGCCCAGCTCAAGATCATCAAGGAAAAATTCACCAAAAAGTAGCCGCCCCGCCGCGCCACCCCCGCCCTCTTGCACACCTAAAAATAAATTCGTAAATTTGTGTAGTTTTTACACTATGCAGAAAGCCAGCGGTTTCGGCCGCGGGCCTGATGCACGGGCCGGGCGAAAGTCCGGCGCCAACAGATAAAGAGGTTGCTTGTCATGACCCTGGAAAAATCCGTAGACCCTTTAATATTTTATCAAAAATGCAATCTCTTAAAGAATCCATGGGCGAGCTCCCAGTTGCCGCAGGACCTATGAAATGTCCGGTCTGCGGCTCGGCAATGTATCCTACAGACAGGAACAATTTTGAGGTCACCTATCGCTGCTCTTCCTCTGAAGCCCGGTTTTGGGACTATGACCGCGGCACGGAAGCCCAAAAGGTCAGCAAAGACCACTGGGATAAATCCCTCAGGGAGGTGTTTTTAAATAGAGGCTAAACTCCTCGACCACTCTATCGCCACTGATAATCAACCCTTTCAGTACCGGCGACGCTACCCCAGGCTCGGCCCTCCCGCCGGGACAGGTTCCCACACACCCAACGCGCGCACCGCTCTCGGCAGCATGCCCGCCGCAGCTCGCAGCTGCCGCCCTCAGCCCAGCTCGCCAAAAGCTGCCGCCGCCCCGCGACAAGCCGCTCCCGAACGCTAACCCCCAACCAGCCGCTCCCGAGCACTAACCCCCATCAGCCGCTCCCGAGCACTAACCCCCATCAGCCGCTCCGGAGCGCTAACCCCCGGCCAGCCGCAAATGCCAGCCGCAAATGGCCGCCACCCCCCGCTCCGCGAAAGGCACCGCGCCCCCGCCCGCCGCAGCCCCGCAGCGGCCACCCCCCGCCCGCTCACCGCATCCTGGCATCATCCTAAATGCTGTAACTTTTGCGCCCTTCGTGCGACCAATAGCTTGGCCTACGTCAGAAAGGCCCTCAAAACGTACAAGATATGCCTATGCATCAGGTTCTCGTATTGCTGATCATTCAGCTAGCCCTTGTCCTTCTTCCGGCACCCGGCCTCTACCTGCTTTTCAAAAAGGCCGGCCTGGGCGCACAAAGCTGGAAAGCCTTCATCCCCTTCTACAACACCTGGATCATGCAGGAGCTGGCGGGCCGCCCCAAACACTGGGTCTTCTGGCAGCTCGTTCCGGTAATGGGCTGGTTCGTCACCATGGCCCTCCTCGTCGAATTCGTGAAGATCTTTGGGAAATTCCACCTCTGGGAACATGCCCTCGCCGCCCTGCTGCCCGTGATCTATCTGCCGGCGATCGGCGCAGACCCCAACACCAACTACCTCGGCGCAGCCGCCGCCGGAAAACACAAAAAAGGCAAAGCCCGCGAATGGGTCGATGCCGCCGTCTTCGCCGTAGTAGCAGCGACGCTCATCCGGACCTTCGTCTTCGAAGCCTATGTGATCCCTTCGGGATCTATGGAGAAATCCCTGCTCGTCAATGACTATCTCTTCGTCAGCAAATTCGCCTACGGTCCCCGCATCCCCGTGACACCGCTGAGCTTCCCCTTCGTTCACAACACCCTGCCCCTCGGCGACCGCAAAAGCTATCTCGAGTGGATCAAGCTGCCCTATATCCGCTGGTTCCCCAGCCCGGTAAAACGCGGCGATGTCGTGGTCTTCAACCTCCCCGTGGGCGACACGGTGATCGATGCCCCCGATTATCAATCGCAGATAACCTACTACCAGGCCATGCGCGACCTCGGCAACGGCAATGTCGATAGCGGCCGGCAGCTCATCCTCGCCGACCCCGACAAATATCCCATCGTGCTCCGGCCCATCGACAAAGAAGAGAACTATATCAAACGCTGCGTCGCCATCCCCGGCGACACCTTGCAAATAAAGGATCAGGTCGTATCTATCGACGGAAAGCCCCAGCCCCTTCCACCCGAATCGGAGACCTGGTATGTCGTCAAAACCAAGGGCCAGCCCATCGACGAAAATCCCATGAAGGAACTGTACAACATCGACATCAGCAAAGATGAAGAATTCCGCCAAACCGAAAGGCCCGATGTATACCGCATCCTCCTCGAACAGCAGGCCTATCAAAAGATGCTGCAGAACCATTTCGCCGACAGCATAGGGCCCGTAATAGACAGCACGTATAACGTATACCCATATTCGCCGCTCTGTCATTGGACCATCGACAACTTCGGTCCCATCTTCGTGCCCAAAGCAAGCGCCACCATCACGCTGACCCCGGAGAACTACGCCCTGTACCAAAGGGTCATCCGCACCTACGAGGACAACGACTTCGAAGAAAAGAACGGCAAATACTACCTCAACGGAAAAGAGGTCACCCAATACACCTTCAAAGGGAATTACTATTGGATGATGGGCGACAACCGCCACGACTCGCAGGACGCCCGCTTCTGGGGCTTCGTGCCCGAAGACCACATCGTCGGCAAGGCCGCCCTCATCTGGATGAGCTGGGACAAAGGCATCCGCTGGAGCCGCCTCTTCAAGCGGATCAGGTAGCCGCCACGCCTGGCTCCCGCCGCGTCGGCCTCATCAGGTCCCCGGCTCCCCCGCTCCCCCGGCTCCGCACGCTCAAGCCACCCCCGCACGCTCAAGCCACCCCCGCAC
>DASYZH010000011.1:0-14615 GCA_035946435.1 Puia sp.
TTTTAAATCGTTTTCTTTCCGGCGGGATCGATATCTATTGGCGGCGGCGGGCGATCCGGGAACTGTGGGAACTGGCGGGCACGAACGGGGCGGGAAAGGCAGCCGCCGCAGCGGGCAACAACGCGGACAAGGCCGGGTCGCTATCCGTGCTCGATGTCGCAACGGGCACGGGGGATATGGCGATCATGCTCACCCGGTATCTGGCCGGGGCCCATGTCACGGGGATCGATATCTCGCGGGGCATGTTGGAGATCGGCGATCAGAAGATCCGCCGGCAGGGGCTGGAAAGCAGGATCAGCTTGCAACCCGGTGATAGCGAGGCGCTTCAATTTGCCGATGGGTCGTTCGATGCCGCTACCGTCGCCTTTGGTGTTCGCAATTTTGAGAACCTGGAAAAGGGATTACGGGAGATGTTGCGCGTGCTCAGGCCGGGTGGCCGGCTGGTGGTGCTGGAATTCTCCCGTCCGCATACACCGGGAGTCCGCCAGATCTACGATCTCTATCTGCGGCTGGTGGCCCCCAATGTGGGTAGAATGGTAAGCAGCAGCCGGGAAGCGTACCAATACCTCAACGATTCCGTAAAAGCGTTCCCCGAAGGAACGGCGTTTCTCGATATCCTGAACAACTGCGGCTACACTCAAGCCCGCTTGCGTCGTTTAAGCCTGGGTATCTGTACGTTATATATTGGAGAAAAAGCCTCCTGAGCGCATGCGGAAAGCCCCTATCAACGCACAATTATTTAGTTTTTCCATCGTTATTAGCATCACCCCAAAGTCAAGCCTATAGATATTATCTACCTACAAAACCAAGGCTGTTCGTGAAGTGAGAAAGGTCTCGATGTAATCACTTGATTTTAAATTGAAAATGCACAAGCGTTTTCGCCCGAAGGGCAAATATTAGCGTTTATTTATGAAACTATTGGGGTTAGACAGGCACAGATTTACCGTTTTGGCTATTCTTTTCTGCGGCGGCATGTTCGCGGCTAAACCGGTATCGGCGCAGCTGAGGGATTATCTGAACTTGCCGGATCACGACAGCAAGCGATTTTATCTCGGAATCGGTTTTATGTATGAGCAAAGCCATCTACAGGTGACCTCGCATCCGCAGTTCCTGCAATCCGACAGCGTTCTTTCGGTGACGCCGGGCAACTCCGGGGGATTCGGCGTATCGGGAGCATTTACCCTGCGTTTAGCGGAACACTTCGAGCTCAGACTTGCGGTTCCGGAATTTATTTTCGCCAGCAACACCCTCGCCTATCATGTGAATTATCCGCCGGCCGGCGAAACGAATATCGCTACCAAACAGATCCAATCGCTTTTATTGGGTTTTCCGGCGCATATTAAATTCCTTAGCGACCGGATCAATAATTTCCGGGTGTATATGCTGGGTGGGATCAATTACCAATATGATATTGCTTCCAACTCGTCCGCCCGAAAAGCGCAAAACCTGGTCAAGCTGACGCCAACCGATTTCAGTATCGAAGGCGGTATCGGTTTTCAATTCTACTTTCCCGTATTCATTCTCTCGCCCGAACTCAAGATCAGCGAAGGCATCAAGAACGTGCACAGCCGCGACCCAAACCTGCAATACTCCAACGTGATCGACAAACTAAGAACGCGCATGATCGTATTCTCGCTGATCTTCGAAGGCTGATGCCTGCAGGCCCCGTGCTGTGGGACAATGCTGCGAGAACAAAATTCCTGTTGAATTGTAGTGTATTTGTGTGGCACAATATTTCCATTAACTAATGCGGAGCTAGGTAATCCCTAACCCTTTTCGCTATGGAATCGTATACTCGTCATCAGGAAACGGTGAATGGCGTCATTCACGTGTTCGGTATCTTGTTCGGTATAGCAGGCATTCCCTTACTGGCCAGCCTGGCCGACACTCACGGAAACAAGGCCGGGCTTATCGGCAGCTGCATCTACGGTTTTTGTTTTCTGCTTGTTTTTACTTCCAGCACGATCTACCATTTTGCCCGCGAGCGAAAGCTCAAACATTTCTTCAAGATCCTCGACCACATCGGCATCTATTTTTTTATTGCAGGCACGTATACTCCTTTTTTATTGATCTATATGCCAGATGCTTTCGGCAGGACATTGCTCATTGTGCTGTGGACGCTTACCCTCGCCGGCACCATATTCAAGTCCTGGTTCACCGGCCGGTTCGAGATCATTTCGACGGCGATCTATCTTGCTATGGGCTGGATCATGCTGGTTGGCGGCCGGCGTTTCTTCGATCAGCTGCCGCACGCCGTGATGGTCTATGTATGCATTGGCGCTGCGCTCTATACGATCGGCGCTTTCTTCTATCTCTGGGATAAATACAAATACACGCATGCACTGTGGCATGTGCTCGTCCTCACGGCAGCGGTTTGTCATTATGTCGCCGTGCTGAAGTCGGTGTGAGCTGCCTGGAAGCCTGCGAACCGGTGGCACGGAACAACATTGATAGCCCGGCCGCCCCTCTCGTACCGGTCCTCCTGGTCGAGGGTTATGATGCTCCCCTCCTTGAGTTTTAATTCTTCGAGTGCCGCCAGTAAGCCGTCCATCTCCCTGTCCATGTTGTCGGGGTTGAGATAAAGACAAACCTGGATGGCCGCCACAGCCTTTCCCTTGTCGAAGACAACAAAATCACATTCTCTTTTTTCCGAAAAATAGTATATCTCCCGGTAACTTCTTCTCAAATGCAGGTACACCAGATTTTCCAATTTACGGCCATCATCATCTGTAAAAGAGCCCGAATTCACCGTAATCATTCCTGTGTCGATAGTATAAATTTTCCGCGGGTTGACCATTTGCTTACGAAGCGAATAGCTGAACTTCGGAACAAGTTGGAACAGGTAGCTATCCTCGAGATAACTCAGGTATTCCGTTATCGTATTGGCAGACCCTACCTCGAACATACCTTTCAATCTATTGGCCGTAATCAGATTTCCGACATTGGAAACAAGATATAGGGCCAGACGCTTTAGTGTCTTTATCTCTCTGATGCCATAACGAACGGCAATATCCCTGATCAATATATCCTCAAAGACGTGATTCAGGATCTCATTGGCGCCTTGTTTGACAAATTCCGGGAATCCACCTGTGTGGAGGTATTGTTTCAGGGAATCCACCGAAGGCTCCAGTTTTTTGAATTGGTTGAATTCATGATAGGAAAAAGGGAAAAGCTCTTTTGTAATCTGTCTGCCGGTCAATTTGGTACCTAATTCCCTGCTCAGCAAGGAAGCGTTGGAACCGGTGATCACCAATTGATATCCTTCATCCAACTTCTGACGAACATACCGTTCCCAACCGGAAACGATCTGTATCTCATCGAATAGCAGGACCTTGGTTCCCGCTGATGCGATCACTTTATCGAGCCTGGCTAAATCTTTTCGCTCGAATTCGTACAACCGGATATCCTCGAAATTGAGATACAGGGCATCCGGATACTTCTCCTTCAGCATTTGAAAAAGTAAGGTGCTTTTGCCACATCTCCGAACGCCGGAAACGATCAGGGCAAATGAGGAAAGAGTTGGTAGTTCCTGCAATGCGTCCCGCCAAAGCCCTGCGGGCCGTGAAAGCTGGTTTTCCCGCTGAGATTCAACAACCTGATTTATAATTGTTTGCAGTATCAATATTTAGACTTCTCATTACAAATATACAAACTTATATATTAGTATTATAAACTCTTGTATATTACAAATGAGATCATTTATGCATCACCGATGATCCCCCGGCCTGGCAGGGCTTGGTTCCCGGTCGTCATCTTGGGCAAGACCAACCAAACAGCTGCAAGCGGCGAGGAACAGGAGAAACAGGCTTTTTCAGATGCGATAGGTTTAGTAGTCGTACTGTCTTCGGAACATATTGATCCGCACGCCTGCGGTGAACAGGGTAGAGCTCGAGCTATGATACGTGTGCGTCGGATCGTGAACCATATAGTTCCGGTATTGGGCCGAAAGTTCCAGGAACAGATTTTCCTTCCATTGCCAGGACGCCAGGCCGGAGACATTGAGACAGTTGGCCGGGATGCCGGAGCCGATCTGGAAACCATAGTCGCGTGGCCGCGTCGTATAGTTCTCGAAGATATTGCTGCCGAAATTCTCGCCGGCGGAGTCGAGTCCCTGGCGGTAGAAGATGGCCTTGCCTTCGAAATTCCACCGGTATGCCGGCTGATAACGCAGGATGCCGATGAACTCATAGAAATTGGCGCCCAGCGGATGCGCCAGCGGCTGGTTGTAGTTGCTGTAGTTGGTGACGGTATCGTCGTGCTGAAAGGTAAAGGGCCGGACGATATTGGTCTCGAGCTGCAGGTCGAGGTTCTTTATGTCGAACATATTGATCCATTTAAAGCCCAGCTGCAAACCCTGCTTGTTAGCCCAATAACCATTGCCATAATGAATGATCTGATGTAAGATGAACTCATCGAAAAGCAGCTGACCGTAGAACTGCGTGGCATGGCCGATATTGACCTTCCAGTCCAGTCCGGCATTCGACTTGTCCGGACTGCCGTTCTCCTGTTGCGCCGCAATGAGGAAGATCACCGGGTTGAGATACGAGAAATCAAAATGGTTGGCGCGGCTGAAGGTGACATTCTGGAAAAGGCCCAGGGTCAGCCACGGAGTAGCGTTGACATTCAGGTGATGCATCACCGCATATTTCTTGGGATATTGATAATCCATCCCGACAGGGTGCTGGCTTGTCAGCTCCATGTAGATCGTCTGGTAGTTCAGCTTCCAGATGCGGGTATTGAATTTGAGGAAAAGATACGGGGCGCTATAGTCGCTCAGGATAAGACTGCGATAGCCGTCGCCGATGAAATTCTTGTCATAGCCGAATTGCCAGTCGAAATATTTCCAGGTGTTGAAATAGATGGAAGCGCGGTTATCATAGTAGTCGAAACCCGTGCCATGAAAGGACTTATAATAGCCTGCGCCGGGCACCGCATCGTACCCGCTCGCGCTGACCCGTTGCTGAAAATAGCTGGGGCCCCGTTCCTGGTTATCGGTAAGATAGGCGGAGAAACCAAATTTTCCGGCGATCATGCCCCGCAGGGTAACTCCCTTGGAATTCAGGAAGACCGTTTCCTTGTTCCCCGTTTCGCGGCTCTCGGTCCCCTGGATCACGGGGTCGACGGCCAGGAAGAAGTCTTTGTCCTCTACTTCGTAAAAGTTAGCTTTGGTCTTATAAAAGGTATTGAACCAGGGGTGTTTGCTCATAAGGCTGTCCCGGCCGGTCGTCACCCACTCGATGTTGTTCGCCATCAAGGAGGCCAGGTTGGCGCGGTCGACGGCCGAAAGGTGGTCGATGTCGTCGTAGGGGAACCAATGGTAAAGCGAGTCGGCGATATGAGCGACGTGTACGGCCAGCCGGCGGCTGATCGGTTTACAAGTGGTGATGTTCAGGTCTTCGTCCGTTTGTTGCAGGATCTCCATTCTTTCCAGAAAGTGATCGAATTTGGAACCCTGGGGCAGGAAAGTGGATTGGGCAACCGTGTGGCCCGGAAGCAGAAAAGGTATACAGAGGATTATTACAACGGTTTTAATAAATTGCGTCATAAACAAGTTAATAAAGGATAGAGACGATGCGTAATTACTTGATTAAGAACATATCGATAGTCAACGAAGGTAAGATTACTACGGCAGATTTGCTACTTAAAAACGGCCGGATCGAGAAAATGGGGACGGGGTTGCAGGCGTCCTTCGCTGTCACGGAGATCAACGGCGAAGGGAAACATTTATTGCCCGGCGTTATCGACGAGCAGGTGCATTTCCGGGAACCGGGTCTGACGCACAAGGCTACCATCTACACCGAAGCCAGAGCGGCGGTAGCAGGTGGCGTTACCACGTTCATGGAGATGCCCAATACCCTGCCGCCGGCGTTTACCCAGGATCTGCTGGAACAAAAATATGCCATCGGGGCAGCCAGCTCGCTCGCCAACTATTCTTTTTACATGGGAACGTCCAATGACAATGCCGACGAGGCACTCAGGACCAACGATAAGAAAAAGGATATCTGCGGCCTCAAGATCTTCATGGGTTCGTCTACCGGCAACCTGCTGGTGGATAATTATCTTACCTTGGACAGGCTTTTCCGGGAAAGCGAGGTGCTGATCGCCACGCATTGCGAGGATGAGAAGATCATCCGGCAGAACCTGGAGCGGTTGAAACGCGAAGGGCGGGAGCTCGTCAGCGCCGACCATGCGTTGATCCGGGATGACAATGCGTGTTACGAATCCACGCTGACGGCCATCCAGCTCGCCCAGAAATACGATAGCCGGCTGCATGTCTTTCATCTTTCGACGGAAAAGGAGATGCCGCTATTCGGGAATATGCTTCCGCTGGCGGAAAAAAGGATCACGGCGGAGGTCTGTGTCCATCACCTGCATTTCACCAGTGACGACTATGCGGTTTTGGGTAATCGGATCAAATGCAATCCCGCCATCAAGGCCCCGCATAACCGCGAAGCACTGTGGCGCGCCTTGCTGGACGACCGGCTGGATCTCATCGCCACAGATCATGCACCGCACACGCTGGCGGAAAAGGGACTGATGCGTGGCCCCGATGGGGAGATCATGGCGTTGCCGGCGGATGCCGCGGCAGCGGGTGGGCATGGCGGATCGAGTGCCTACGAACGGGCGCATGCCGGGCTGCCGCTGGTCCAACATTCGCTTAGATTGATGCTGCATTATGTACGGGAGGGGAAGATCAGCCTGGAGAAGGTGGTGGAGAAGATGAGCCATGCCGTAGCCATCTGTTTCAACATTGCCGAAAGAGGATTTATCCGGGAAGGATACTTTGCCGATCTTGTGATCGTGGACCTGAACCAGCCATCGCAGGTGACGCCGGAGAATATTCTTTACAAATGCGGCTGGAGCCCGCTGGAAGGGTTTGAATTTCCGGCAACGGTGACCCATACCTTCGTAAATGGGCATCTTGTTTATGGAAACGGGGTCTTTGATGAATCTCAATGGGGGCAGCGGTTACGTTTCGACAGATAGAGTCGACTCAGCATGGAAATAGATAATATAACATACCAGGACCTCTCGCTCTTCAACAAAGAAGAAGAGTTCTCCATTTTTCACAAGCTGAACTTCACCCGGACCAGTGGAGGGAGGGATACTTTGCTGGGCTACTTCAACGCGCCGTTCAGCAAGCCGGAGCCGATCCGGGCCACGCAGCAGCTGCTGGGTCTGATACACGACAAGCTCGACCAATGGCCGGTGTCGATCAGCAATGGGACCATCATGGTCATCGACCGGTTCTATGAAACGGCCATCGATGACATTCCCCATGGCCAGAACCTGCCTGCGGCTTTGAGCTACAAACTCTTTCATTCCGCCGACTATGCGATCGTCCGGTATTCGGTGGGGCATTTCGCCGATTTCGTCCGGGGCATGAGCGAGCTGGTGGCGCTGCTCGGGCAGCCCGGTATCCCCTCGTTACTGGGCGATCTGCTGGAACGGTCACGACGGCTGTTAGACCAGGATATCCTGAAAGAGCTGGCCGCGGTAAGGTCCGGCGAAAAGCTGAATCCCATCAAGGTGATCTACTTCGGTCATTACGTCCGGTATAGCTTCAAGACCGCCGTAAAGGCACTCATCGAGATACACGACCGGCTCGATGCCTGGTATTCGATGGCGATGGCCATGCGGCGTTTCCAGCTGAACTTCCCGGTGTTCCTGGAAAAAGAAGACCCTTATCTCGAAGCCAGCCACCTCTATCACCTCTTATTGCCTAACCCCGTGGCTTATGATATCCGGCTGGACCAGGCAACCAATTTCGTGTTTCTCACCGGGGCTAATATGGCGGGGAAGAGTACCTTTATCCGAAGTGTGGGGGCCGTCGTCTTCCTGGCGCATCTGGGCATGGGTGTTCCGGCGCAATCGATGCAGCTCACCATCTTCGACGGCATTCTGAGCAATATCAATGTAGAGGACAATATTTCCAAGGGGGAGAGCTTTTTCTTCAATGAGGTGCAACGCATCCGTAACACGCTCGAAAAGATCGGCAACCAAAAGAAATGGCTGGTGCTCATCGACGAGCTGTTCAAGGGCACGAACGTCCAGGATGCCATGAAGTGTTCCATTACCGTGATCAAGGGGCTGATCAGGATCCGGCGGTCGCTTTTTATCCTGTCCACCCATCTTTATGAGATCGGCGAAGAGCTCAAGGTCTATCCCAACATTTTATTCAATTATTTCGAGACGGCCGTCAAGGACGACCAGCTGGAATTCAGCTATCAGCTCAAGCCCGGGATCAGCAACGACCGCATCGGCTACCTGATCCTCAAACGCGAGAAGGTGGTGGAGATGCTGGAGCGGCTGTAAGGTTGTCACACCGCCCATCCTTCGCGGTCCAGGCTCCTGAATTGTATTGCCTCGGCCAGGTGTTCAGCACGTATGGCTTCGCTTGCCGAAAGATCGGCAATGGTGCGGCCGATCTTGAGAACATGATCATGGGCGCGAGCCGAAAGCTTTAATTTCTCCATCGCCATCCGCAGCAGCTGTTCGCCGGCGGCATCGACCCGGCAATAGTGGCGTAATAATTTCCCGCTGATCTGGGCATTGCAATGCGTGGATACGGAGGTGGCGGACTCATATCGCCGGCGTTGGATCTCCCGCGCTGCCAGCACACGCTGGCGGATCTGTTGCGAGCTCTCGCCGGCCACCCGGGCCGACAATTGTGTGTAGGGCACCGGCACGACTTCGATGTGCAGATCGATCCGGTCCAGCAGCGGACCGGAAATGCGGTTGAAATATTTCAATACCGCGCCCGGCGGACAAGTGCATTCTTTACTGGGATGATTGTAGTACCCGCATGGGCAGGGATTCATGGAGGCGATGAGAATAAACGAGGAGGGAAACTCTACGGACAGCGCCGCCCTGCTGATGGTCACCTTTCGGTCTTCCATCGGTTGTCGCATGACCTCCAGCGTGCTCCGGTTAAACTCCGGCAGCTCATCGAGAAATAACACGCCATTGTGGGCCAGCGAGATCTCGCCCGGCTGGGGAATGCTGCCGCCACCCACAAGGGCCATGGCGGAGATAGTATGATGCGGGGAACGAAAAGGGCGCTGATAAAGCAGGGTGGTATGTGGAGGCAGTTTGCCGGCAACGCTGTGGATCTTCGTCGTCTCCAGCGCTTCCTGCAGACTCAGCGGGGGAAGAATGGAGGGCAGACGCCGCGCCAGCATTGTCTTTCCCGCGCCCGGAGGTCCGATCATGATCATATTATGACCGCCTGCCGCCGCGATCTCCATCGCCCTTTTGATATTCTCCTGTCCTTTGACTTCGTTGAAATCCAATTCGGTGGAAGTAGCGGGTAACGACAGGGATTCCCTGCTGCCCGCAACCACGGGTTTGACCGCGGTATTGCCTTTAAAAAAGCCAATGACCTCGCGCAGATGGCCAAACGAAAATACGGGAAGCTGCTTGACGATGGCTGCCTCGGCGGCGTTTTGCCCGGGAAGGAGCAGGCCTTTGAATTTTTCTTTGCCGGTTTGTATCGCGATCGGAAGCGCTCCCTTGATCGGATGGATATTGCCATCCAATCCCAGCTCCCCCATGATCACATATTGGCCGAGGAGGGTGCTGTCAGGGAGCTGCTCGCTGGCTGCGAGGATGCCCAGGGCGATAGGGAGATCGAATGCCGCACCATATTTGCGGATACCCGCCGGCGCCAGGTTGACGATGATCTTGGTCCGGGGCATGTGGAAGCCATTGCTCTTGATGGCGCTTTCTATGCGTTGGATACTTTCTTTTACCGCGCTGTCGGCCAATCCGACGATAAAGGTGTGTAATCCTTCGGTAACGTTAACCTCGACGGTAATGGTGATCGCCTCTACCCCATACACCGCACTGCCAAATGTCTTCACCAACATAAAATAGAGTTGAGGCGATGAAGCTAGCTATTATTTCGAAGTCGCTGCAAAAAAAATCATCCCTGTTCCACAACAATGTTCCACATTATCCGGTCGCTCAGATCGTCTTCGCCGCAGGAAAATCGATGGGGATCTGCGTCAGGCGGTCGTATATCGCCTGGGCATCGGGAGCGAGCTGATCGCGGGAAGGTACTTTGAAATCGGGCATATTTTTATACAATTGAGGCGGTGAGCGGATCGTAGTGTACGAAGAAATTGAGCCAGATGGTCCGGGAAAGACGCATCAGCAGGGGCTGGATCAGAACCAGCAATACCCCGTTGATACCCATCCACCAGAATAGCCGGTTATCGTCGAGGGAAAAGCCGATGAGCACCTTCCAGGCGATAAAGGTCGCCACGCAAACGGCAACGGACAGGGCATAGCTCACGAAACCGGTGCCATACCAGAACCCGGGTTCTATCTCGAAGCGCTGGCCGCACACGGGACAGTACTCGTTCATCCGCATGAAGGTTTTGAGGTTGTAAGGGTTGTGGCCCACGTAGAGGTCGCCCTTGCGGCAACGGGAACATTTGTTATGCCAAATGCTGGGAAGAAGGGCCGGTCTGCGATGGCTATGCCGGGCATCTACGGTATTGACTGCACACATATGATTGACTTTTGTAGGACAAAGTTACCGGCGGTCCGTGGCGTGACGTTGTGCGTTTAATGCCTTCCCTGGTACTTTTTACTTCTTACGTTTGCGCCGGCTACCGGACGTCGCTGGGGTGGTCTTGCCGGAAGCAGGGGCGGTCTTGCCGACAGCGGACGCCCCCTTACCAGGGCCGGAACCGGATGCAGCCACTGTTTTGCCGGACCGGGTCAGGACGGACCTGCCGGCTGCGAGCGCGGGCTTGCCCGCGACCTTTGGCAATGCCGGGGTGAGCTCCCAGCGCGAGACGGTCTGCGAAAGGCGGATCAGCAGGGTATTGTTCGCCAGGTACATAAGACACAACGGAAGCATTTTGAACATCCCCCGTTTGGTAGTATCGTTGAGGTCTACTACGGGCAGCACCCAGCCGAGTAACCCCAGTCCCACGTACAGGATGCCGATAGCATACAACCAGTTCAACGCTTCGCGGGTGAACCGGCGGACGAACACCGCTTCCGCCACGAAGAGGGCGGCCGTGACAAAAAAGATATAGCACCAGAGCTTGATCGCAAAACCGCTCACGAGCAGGCGGTTGACGATATCCCCATACCGTTTGAAAAGCGGCGACACATCTCCCAGGTTGGAGTTCACCAGCGCACCTACATCGTAATGCACCGGCAGATAATGTTGAATATAGACACCGTTCGGAAGATAATAGCCGATGAATGCCGGCAGAAAGAACAGGAGGCCCGAAATCGCTATTTTTTTCCAGGGTAGCTTTTCGCGTCGTTGCGCGATTATCATCGGCGGCAGAAACAGCAAGGCCAGGGCCAGGGTCTCGGACCGGATATAGGTTGCGATACCGATCAGCAGGCCGGCAAAATAGAAGTTCCTTTTATCGCCGGCGGAAAAATAAGCGAACAGGAAATAAAGCCCCAGGAACATATAGACCATATTGCTATAGTCATAGAGGATCATAAACGTATAGGCGTAGGTCTCCGGCGTCATGATGAAGAGGAGCAGCAGGATGCCGACGATGATCGGGTGCACTTTCTCCCGCAGGGCGTTATAGAGAAAAACGATGAGGCCAATGAAAATAGGACTGAGCCACACCTGGCCAAAGGGAAAGCCGGCCAATTTATAGATCAGCTGGAGACAGATCAGAAAAGGCGATTTGAACTGGTTGTTGGTAGACCACAGATCGACCTTGAAAAAGGAATTGATCAGGGTATGTTCACGATAGGCAAATTCGGCGATAGCCTCGGGCCCCGAAAGTGCATCGCGCGATGTCGGCGGCAGATAATAGCACCGCCATACGCTAACGAATATCAGAAAGCCGATGATCACCCAGAAAGGGATCTCGTACGGCTGAACCTGAAAATGCGCGGGTACCAGGGTAGTACGCAGGCCGCCGGGACCTTCCCGGCGAATACGCAGTACTGTGGGTATGCTCAGCAGGATAGCAGCCAAGGTCAGCACGCCGAAGACCGTGAACCCCGTGAGCGGAATATACAATAGCTGGAGCAAAAAGGGTAGGAACGAGGCAAGGGCGATGCCCAGCAACAGGGAAAGCGTGATGGTATAGGCAGGTTTCAGCCGCAGTCCGAAGAGCTGTAGGATACCCAATCCCGAAACGAGATAAAGGATGAGCAACAACAGATAAACGAGGAAGGGCATAGGCTTAAAGGCTTGGGGGGTATTTTTTATAAAAGGCCAGGACGTGTTGCAATTGCTGGGGACTCGTGATCTGGTCCAGCTGGATGCCTTTTTTGGACATCCGCACCAGGAAATTAGCCTTGGCGACATCGGGGGAATTCGTCCACACGCCTTCCAGCCCGGTATAATAATAGAATAGCGCCGGCTCGGGGGCATGGATGTTCGGATAGACATGCAGTGAATCCCTGTAATAACTATTGGGCTCGAAAAGGATCACGGGGTGCGCCACCTTTTTTTTGGCCATTACATCCTTTACCCGCATGCAAATGGTGTAGACAATGCCATACCGCTCCCGGAGGATGCCGGCCTGGTCCAGGGTATCGTCCTTTTCCTTGAGGAAATCGGACCAGTACTGCACCGGTTTGGCAGTGAACCACTCCTTGTAATAGCCGGCGTTGAGGATAATAAAGATTGCTGCAAAGGATACCAGCATCAATAAAAAGCTCTTCATTGATATAGTTTTACGTACGGCGGGTCAAAGGAGTTGCCATCCCGGTAAAACTAAGTAAAATCTCCCAAAATAGGATGTTTTGGGTCATCCCCGGTGCGCCTGCGATACCGCATGACCGACGGCCCTTGCGGTCAGCGCCATATAGGTCAGCGAGGGGTTCTGCGTCGACGTGGAGGTCATACAAGCCCCGTCCGTAACATATACATTGGGGCAGGCATGCAGCTGGTTCCACTTGTTCAGCAGCGAGGTCTTTGCATCCCTGCCCATGCGGACGCCGCCCATTTCGTGGATGTCCAGGCCGGGAGCCTGACCGGAATCGCCGGTCTTGATATTGGTGAAGCCGGCAGCGGTATACATCTCCGTGAGCTGCGCGAAGAAGTCTTTGAGCATCTTCTCGTCGTTGTCGTCATAGCTGATATCGATCTTCAGCTGCGGTATACCCCACTGGTCTTTGAGCAATGAATCGAGGCTCACCGTATTGGTCTCCTTGGGTATCGTCTCGCCCATCATATGCGAACTCACGCGCCAGGGGCCCAGCGAGCCATGATCCAGGTTCTTCTTGAGGCTGTCGCCGAATCCCCGGTAGTCGTGCTCCGTTCCGCGGCCGGAGTAGAAGCCCGCGGCATAGCCGCGCAGAAAATCGGTCTCCTGTTTAAACACGTTTCGGAAACGCGGGATATAGGCGGCCGTGGGACGGCGGCCGTCGGTGGTGCTGTCCAAAAACCCATGATATTCCGCGGAGATGTGCCCGCGGTAATTATGAAAGGCCACGTATTTGCCCAGCAGGCCGTTGTCGTTTCCGAGGCCGTGCGGGAAACGCGTGGAGATGGAGTTGAGCAGGATCAGGTTCGTGTTGAGCGCACCCGCATTGACGAAGATGATAGGCGCGGTATACTCGAAAGTCTCGCGGGTATTGGCGTCGACGACCCTCACGCCGGTGGCCTGCCCCTTTTTCTCGTCGACAAGAATAGATTCGACTACGGAAAAAGGCCGGAGGGTCAGGTTGCCGGTACGTTCCGCCCAGGGGATCGTCGTGGAATTGCTATTGTAATACCCGCCGAAGGGGCAGCCGCGCTGGCAGAGATCCCTTTTCTGACATTGACCCCTACCCTGCTGCAGATGGATCTCGGTGGGTTGCGTCAGATGTGCACAGCGGCCGTAGATCACGTGCCGGTCTTTATAGTGTTGCCCGATAAAATTTTTGAAATAGTCCTCCACGCAGGTGAGGTCCAGCGCGGGTAAAAATTCGCCATCGGGGAGGTTGGGCAGGCCGTCCTTGTTACCGGAGACGCCCACAAATTTCTCTACATAGCTATACCAGGGAGCCAGGTCGCTGTACCGGATCGGCCAGTCTACCGCGAAGCCGTCGCGGGCAGGCCCTTCAAAATCGAAATCGCTCCAGCGCTGGGTCTGCCGCGCCCACATAATGGATTTGCCGCCTACCTGGTAACCGCGGATCCAGTCGAAAGGCTTTTCCTGCACATAGGGATGTTCGGTATCCTTCACAAAGAAATGCATAGCGTCCTCGCGGAAAGCATAGCACCGGCTGACCACAGGATTTGCCTGTGCGATGTCATAGGGTATTTCCCCGCGGTGCTCGAATTCCCACGGCATCATATTGGTCGTAGGGTAGTCTTTGATATGCCGGACCTCGCGTCCTCTTTCCAGCACGAGGGTCTTGAATCCTTTTTCGGTGAACTCCTTGGCGGCCCAGCCACCGCTCATTCCGGAGCCGATCACGATAACGTCGAAATGTGTATTCATGCGATATTGGGTTTTACGGGTACGCAACCATGCCAGCGGCCGGGTACCAGTTCGTATACCTGGATCTTCGTCAGGTAGTATTGGGACGACGTATACGCCTGGATGGTCAGCTTTTTTGTCGTCGTATAAAAGAAGATCAGGTCCTGGTCGGGAAACTTCTTTGTCTCGAGTGCGGTAAGCAGGGTG
>DASYZH010000012.1:0-9250 GCA_035946435.1 Puia sp.
CGGCTGCATCCGCCGCAAACCTTCGATTACCGGCCGCCCCTGTTCAAACTCACCTAATGACGCACAGTGCATCCAGACCACAGGGCCAGAGCCCGAGTCCGGCCGCTTCAGTGCCCCGCCATCGGACCGCCCGGTAGCCAATTCCTCCTTCATTCGCTCGAATAACCCTCGCCGCCCCTCCAGCCACAGTTTCGCTTTTCGGTTCCATGGCGCAATCAGTCGGATGCCCGTCTTGTACAACAACAAAAAAACATGATAAAAGATAATGCTCATTTTATAAACCACAATTTTGCAGTAGGTTTGTGCCGGCAAAAAAGACGAATGATTATGCGGCCCATCCAAATGGTTGATCTAAAACGGCAATATACAAAAATTAAGAGTGAAGTCGACGCCGCTATTCAGGAGGTATTGGATAGTACAGCGTTTATCAATGGCAAGGCTGTTACGGATTTCGCCGCCGGCCTCTCCCAATATACCGGATCACGCCACGTGATCCCCTGCGCGAACGGTACCGATGCCTTGCAGATAGCACTCATGGCCCTCGACCTAGGACCCGGAGACGAAGTCATCACGCCTTCTTTCACCTTTATCGCGACCACCGAAGTCGTCGCACTGCTCAAACTGAAACCAGTATTCGTAGACGTCGACCCAAAGACTTTTTGCATCGACCCGGCTGCCATCGAAAGAGCCATCACCCCAAAAACGCGTGCGATCATTCCCGTGCACCTCTACGGCCATTCCGCGCCTATGCAGGAGATCATGGCGATCGCGGACAAACATAAGCTCTATGTCATAGAGGACAATGCCCAGGCGATCGGCGGCGACTATCGATTCGCGGACGGGACTTCCAAAAAAACGGGTACTATCGGCCATATTGGTACTACATCCTTCTTCCCCTCCAAAAATTTGGGCTGTTACGGCGACGGCGGAGCAATATTTACTAACGATGATGCGTTAGCTAGCCGGTTAAAAATGATTGCAAACCATGGACAGAGCCGTCGTTATTATCACGATCTGGTAGGCTGTAACAGCCGCCTCGACTCCATCCAGGCAGCCGTTTTGAATGTGAAACTGAAAAAACTGGACGAATACATCGCCGCCAGACGTGCCGCCGCCGACTATTATGACAACGCATTCAAAGCTCACCCGAAGATAATGACGCCATACCGTGCGCCTTACAGTCATCACGTATTCCACCAGTATACGCTGGTCCTCGAAGGCGTGGACCGGAACAGACTCAATGAATTCCTGGCCACCAGGAATATTCCTTCGATGATCTATTACCCGGTACCTGCTCACCGCCAGCAGATGTTCGCGGCGCTGGGCGGCGGCAACTACCACCTCGAAACCACCGATTGGCTAACGGAAAGGGTCATCTCCCTTCCTATGCATACGGAACTGGAAGAGCAGCAGCTGCAGACGATCACCGCTTCCGTTCTGGAATACATAAACAACTAATTGACCTAAATAAAACAAGATCTTTATGAAAATTGCAGTGATCGGTACCGGATATGTCGGCCTCGTTTCGGGAACCTGTTTTGCAGAAACAGGTAATGACGTCGTTTGCGTAGACATCGACGTCAATAAAGTGCAAAAATTGTCCAATGGCCAGATCACGATCTATGAACCCGGCCTGGAAAAGCTTTTCCTTCGTAACCTCAAGGAAGAAAGACTTCGCTTTACCACCAATCTGCAAGAGGGCATCAAGGACGCGCAGATCATCTTCCTGGCCCTTCCCACGCCTCCCGGCGAAGACGGCTCCGCCGACCTCAAATATATCCTGGGCGTAGCCGACCAGCTCGGAAAGATCCTCAAAGACTATAAGGTCATCGTCGATAAAAGCACCGTACCCGTCGGCACGGCAGAGAAAGTACATGCCGCCATCGTAAAGAATTACAAAGGCGAATTCGACGTCGTCTCCAACCCCGAATTCCTCCGCGAAGGCGTGGCCGTAGACGACTTCATGAAACCGGACCGGGTAGTCATCGGCACCTCTTCCGATCGTGCCCGGAAGGTCATGAACGACCTCTACAGCCCCTACGTCCGCCAGGGTAACCCCATCATCTTCATGGACGAACGCTCCGCCGAGCTCACCAAATATGCCGCCAACTCCTTCCTTGCAACGAAGATCACCTTCATGAACGAGATCGCGCTGCTCTGCGAACGTCTCGGCGCCGACGTCGACATGGTCCGCCGCGGTATCGGCAGCGACGAACGCATCGGCAAACGCTTCCTCTTCCCCGGCATCGGCTATGGCGGCTCCTGCTTCCCCAAAGACGTACAGGCGTTGGTGAAATCCTCACAGGAAGTGGACTACGAATTCCGCATCCTCGACGCCGTCATGGACGTCAACGAGAAGCAGAAACTCCACCTGATCCCCAAGATCAGCAGGTATTTTAAAGACAACCTCAAGGGGAAACATTTCGCACTCTGGGGGCTTGCCTTTAAACCTAACACGGACGATATCCGGGAAGCCCCGGCACTCTATATGATCGAGGCGCTTGTCAAAGCCGGCGCCACCGTGAGCGTATTCGACCCCGAAGCCATGAACAACGTAAAGAACCTCATCGGCGGTAAGGTCACCTACGCGGAGAGTCAGTATGAAGCCCTCGAAGGCGCGGACGCCCTGATCATCGCCACGGAATGGAACGAGTTCCGCACCCCCAACTTCCTCAAGATCGTGACCTCGCTCAAAAACAAGGTCATCTTCGACGGCCGCAACCTTTTCGATATCACCGCCATCCGGGAACTGGGCTTCTATTACGAAAGCGTAGGCCGCGCTCCGGCCAACCCTGCGAAATAATTAACCTACGCGGGCCGCAGGCCCGCGATAAAAAGCAACCATGAGCAAACAGCGTGTATTGATCACCGGCGCAGCAGGATTCCTCGGATCACATCTCTGCGACCGTTTCATCGCCGAAGGTTACCATGTCATCGGCATGGATAACCTGATCACCGGTGATCTGCGGAATATCGAACACCTCTTCAGGCTGGAGCAGTTCGAATTCTATCACCACGATGTCAGCAAATTCATCCACGTTCCGGGTGAACTGAAATACGTTCTTCACTTCGCCTCTCCCGCCAGCCCCATCGATTATCTCAAGATACCTATCCAGACATTGAAGGTAGGCTCCCTGGGGACCCATAACTGTCTCGGTCTCGCTAAAACAAAAAAAGCCCGGATGCTCATAGCCTCTACCTCGGAGATCTATGGTGACCCGCTGGTGCATCCGCAAACGGAAGAGTACTGGGGCAATGTGAACCCCATCGGCCCGCGTGGCGTCTACGACGAAGCCAAACGGTTCCAGGAAGCCATGACCATGGCCTATCATAATTTCCATGGCCTCGAAACCCGCATCGTCCGTATCTTTAATACTTACGGCCCCCGCATGCGGCTCAACGACGGTCGCGCCCTGCCCGCCTTCATCGGCCAGGCCCTGCGTGGCGAAGACCTCACCGTCTTCGGCGACGGCAGCCAAACCCGCTCCTTCTGCTATGTCGATGATCTCGTGGAAGGCATCTATCGCCTGCTCCTCAGCGATTACCACCTGCCGGTGAACATCGGCAACCCGTCGGAGATCACGCTGAAGCAATTCGCCGAAGAGGTCATAGCCCTCACCGGTACAAAACAAAAGATCGTTTACAAGCCCCTTCCCGTCGACGATCCCAAACAACGCCGGCCCGACATCACCCGCGCTAAAGAGATCCTGAATTGGGAACCTAAGGTCGAGCGCAGGGACGGACTAAAAAAGACCTACGAATATTTCAGATCCCTGCCGCCGGAAGAATGGGCCCGTCAGCCAAAAGAATTCGTCAGCAGAAGCTAAATAAACACATCGAACAACGACAATGAACGAATCCAGGATTTACGAAGACCTTCTCAGCAAGAAAGCTAAACTAGCCGTGATCGGATTAGGGTATGTAGGCCTCCCCATCGCCCTTGAATTCGCCCGGAAGATTTCCGTCATCGGTTTCGATATCAATGCCAAACGCATTGACATGATGCGCCAGGCCATCGACCCCAGCAAAGAGGTCGATGCAGCCGGGTTCAAAGATTGCGACATCGTCTTCACGAACGATATCGAAGTGCTCAGGCAGGCTCGTTTCTTTATCGTCGCCGTTCCCACCCCCGTGGACAAATACAACGTACCCGACCTTAAGCCCCTCATCGGCGCCTCCACCACCGTGGGAAAAGTGCTGAAGAAAGGCGACTACGTCGTGTACGAATCGACGACCTACCCGGGCTGCACCGAAGAGGACTGTTTGCCCCTGCTCGAAAAATACTCCGACCTGCACCTGGACAAAGGCGACTTCAGCCTCGGCTACTCGCCGGAACGGATCAATCCGGGGGACAAAAAACACACGCTGCGCACCGTCGTTAAAGTGGTGTCCGGAAATAGCCCCATCGCCCTCGAAGAGATCGCCAGGACCTACGACCTTGTGGTCGACGCGGGCACCCACCGCGCTCCCTCGATCAAGGTGGCCGAAGCCAGCAAGATCATCGAGAACACCCAGCGCGATCTCAACATCGCCCTGATGAACGAGTTGTCGCTTATCTTCGACCGCATAGGGATCAATACCTATGATGTTATCGAAGCCGCCGGTACTAAATGGAACTTCCTGAAATTCCAGCCCGGTCTCGTTGGCGGTCATTGCATCGGCATCGACCCCTACTATCTCACACACAAGGCAGCAGAGCTGGGCTATGAATCCAAGGTCATTGCCTCCTCCCGCTATATCAACGATGACATGGCGCGTTACGTCGCCCGCAAGATCATCACCCACGTCCTGCGGATCTCGAACGAACCAAAGGTCCTCGTGAAAGGCGTGACCTTCAAAGAGAATGTAAGCGATATCCGCAACTCCCGCATCGTCGACACGGTCAAGGAATTGATGGCCTTCAATATCAAAGTGGACGTGGAAGATCCCTACGCGGAAGAAGCAGAAGTACACGAGGAATACGGCCTCCACCTCGCCAGCAACCTCCGCACCGACTACGATGCCGTGATCATCACCGTTCCCCACACCCAATACAAAGACCTCGATGACGCTTATTTTTCATCGATCACCCGGGATGGCGCCCTCGTGGCCGACCTCAAAGGCATTTATAAAAACAAGATCACGAATAGAAAATACTGGAGCTTGTAATGGCAGCACTAAAGAAGACGATCCTCATCACCGGCGGCGCCGGATTCATCGGCTCCCATGTCGTGCGCCTCTTCGTTACGAAATATCCCGACTATCGCATCGTCAACCTCGACGCGCTGACCTATGCCGGAAACCTGGCCAACCTCAAAGACGTTCAGCAGGCGCCGAACTACAGCTTCGAGAAAGGCGATATCACGGATGAGACCCGCATCAAAGCGCTCTTCGACCAATATGCCTTCGATGCCGTGATCCACCTGGCCGCCGAAAGCCATGTCGACCGGTCCATCATGGACCCGCTGGCCTTCGTCCGCACGAACGTGCTGGGTACCGCCAACCTCCTGAACATCTCATGCAACGCATGGAAGGCGAACTACGAAGGAAAGCTCTTCTATCACGTATCCACCGACGAAGTATATGGTTCACTGGGAGCCACGGGATTCTTTACCGAAGAAACACCCTACGACCCCCGCTCGCCTTATTCGGCATCCAAAGCCTCCTCGGATCATTTCGTGATGGCCTGGTACCACACCTACGACATGCCCGTGATCCTCTCGAATTGTTCAAACAACTACGGCAGCAACCATTTCCCGGAGAAGCTGATCCCGTTAATGATCAACAATATCCTCCATAATAAGCCTCTCCCGGTCTACGGCAAGGGCGAGAATGTCCGCGACTGGCTGTTTGTCGACGACCACGCCCGGGCCATCGATACCATCTTTCACAAAGGCAGGATCGGCGAGAAATACAATATCGGTGGCTTCAACGAATGGAAGAACATCGATATCGTCCACCTGCTCTGCGGCATCATGGATAAGAAATTGAACCGCCCCAAAGGAACCTCGGCCGGACTGATTACCTTTGTAAAGGATCGGCCGGGACACGACCTCCGCTATGCTATCGACGCTACCAGGCTCAACCAGGAATTGGGCTGGACACCATCCCTCCAGTTCGAAGAAGGGCTGGAAAGAACGGTGGACTGGTACCTTGCGCACCAGGACTGGGTAAAGGAAGTGACCTCCGGCGAGTACCAGAAATACTATAACGAACAATACGCTAAACGATAAGGAATGCCTTTTAAGACAAGCGAGATCCCCGGCCTGCTGATCTTTGAACCCGCTGTATTTAAAGACGACCGCGGCTATTTTTTTGAATCCTACAACGAAGAGATCTTTCGCAGACAAGGCATCGATTACCGTTTTGTACAGGACAACCAGTCGTTTTCGCGCTACGGAGTGATCCGCGGCCTTCATTGTCAGCTGGAACCCTATGCACAGGCGAAACTCATCCGCGTCCTCCAGGGCCGCATACTGGATATCGCCGTCGACATCCGCAAGGGTTCTCCGACCTACGGCAAATATGTGGGCATCGAGCTCTCCGCAGAAAATAAATTGCAGTTCCTGATCCCGCCCGGCTTCCTCCACGGATTCTCGGTACTCAGCGAAACAGCCGACGTCGCCTATAAATGCGACAACTTTTACAACAAGGAGAGCGAGGCCGGCCTCCGCTATGACGAGCCCGAATTGAACATCGACTGGCAGATACCCGCGGATAAGGTCATCGTGTCGTCCAAGGACCTCGAACTGCCCAACCTAAGCGATATGCGCAACACCTTTCAATACAAAGGCTAGTGAAAAAGATCCTCGTCACCGGATCAAACGGCCAGCTGGGCCGCGAACTGCAGGCCCTCGCCGGTCAGCATCCCGCATTCGAGTTCGTATTTGCGGACCGTTCCGTTTTGCCCATTGAGGACCAACAAGCCATCAACGATCTTTTCACGGCTCACCAGCCTGCCTGGTGTATCAATTGCGCCGCCTACACCGCAGTGGACAAGGCCGAGAGCGATAAAGAAAATGCCTTTCGCATCAACGGCGAAGCCCCGGGATGGCTTGCCAATGCCTGCCGCAACGCCGGCGCCCTGCTGATCCATATCTCGACCGACTACGTCTTCCCTGGCAACTCCCCGGCCCCGCTAAAGGAGAACGACACCACCGGCCCCATCAATGTCTACGGTGCTTCGAAGCTGGAAGGCGAACGCCGTGCACTCGAACAATACCCCGATGGCACCCTCATCATCCGTACTTCCTGGGTCTACTCCGAATATGGCAACAATTTCGTAAAGACCATGATCCGGCTGATGACGGAACGACCCGCTATCAGCGTCGTAGACGACCAGCTCGGTTCTCCCACCTATGCCGCCGATCTCGCCGCCGCCATCCTCCACATCGTGGACGCACCCCGTTTCATCCCCGGCATCTTCCACTATAGCAACGAAGGTCGCATCAGCTGGTACGAGTTCGCGCTCGCCATCCGCGATAAGATCGGTAGCACCTGTACCGTCAATCCCATCCCCACCAGCGGATTCCCCACCCCGGCCACCCGGCCCCATTACTCGCTGCTGGATAAAACCCTCATCCGTCATACCTATGGTCTCACCATTCCCCGCTGGGAATCCAGCCTCGATACCTGTCTCCGCCGCTACGGTATCGTTCCCCCTACAGCCGGCTGAACCGGCTTATTCCGTTTTGATCAGCTTTTGCGTATACCGTTGCGCCCCCACCTGTACTTCCAGGAGATAGATGCCTGCAGGGATATTGCCCAGACCATTGACCCAAAACATATTCGGCCCGGCCTGTCCGGCAAACTCTCCCGTTTGGACTACGTGCGCATATAGATCCAGGATACGATAGGCAACCCTGGTTGCAGCGTTAAGCGGTAAGCCGAACTGAAGGGACTGGCTAAAGGGATTGGGTTGCACGGTCACGAGTGCATTGGGGTCGATGCTGTGCAACGCGACCACATCGGAATAGACGCCCGTGCCACCGGCGGTCTCCAACCGCAACCGGTAGTAGTCGACAGCTGTCCCCGGATGGGTATCCTGCCAGGTGAAAGGTTGGCTGGAACCGGTTCCGCTCACAGATAGATCAGCCAGTGTGGTGAACTGCTGTCCGTCGGCGCTTCGCTGGATCGAGATCGTCGATCCCGCCTGCGGATCCTGTACCGTCCAGTGCAGGTTGTTGACGTCGCTGCCGGCCTCACCGTTGAAATCGACGAGCGTATTGGCCAGGACGGTCCATTCGTCCAGGATCAGCGGTGTCGGTATCCCTTGACCCGTTTGGTCCGGGACATCATTGCCAGCCGGATCCGGATTCAACGTCGAATTATAGTCCGAAGAGTCCCGGACCTTTTCGCTAAAGAGCGTGCCGGTGGCCGTGGCAATGGCACTGTTATAATAGGTTGTTGTCAAACTCGGATTGTTGAGGATCACCGTGACCCGCACGATCGCGGAATCCGGCGGACTGGCGACCATTGTACCACCTGCGGCGAAGAGCAATGTATCCGTTGAACCGTTAAAGGCCGGATTCACCGCCATACCGGAAGGCAGTGTTCCCACCGCGGCGACACTGGCGCCATGGAAGGCGCTCCCGAAGACGGCCGCCAGGTTGTCCGATACCTGCACATTCGTGAGATTGACGTTGCCATAGTTCCTCACCTTTACATTGTATTGTACCTGCCAAAGATTGCCGCTGATGGTCTGCACCGAAGACACGTTCTTTGCAGCACCCACACCCGTGATCAGCGTAGCCATGTCCGTAGAGGAAAAGATCGTGCCGCTGGCGGTACCCGCAGGTGCCGTGACATTGCTCAGCACCGGCGTGCCGGAGGAAACGTTGATCTGTTGATAAAAACAGTCGCTGCCGTTGTTGGTCACCGACGCGATCAGGTTGCCGTTCGCATAAGCCAGGCCTACCACGTAAGCTCTGTTGGGAAAAGACATAGCCCCCAGGTAGGTAGCATCCACCTTTGACATCGAGTGGAACGGGATCAGTGAGGCTTCTCCCGCCAATCCTCCCAGGTCAGGCAGCGAATCGGGCCAGTCACTGAATGACCACCCCGGTCAGGCGGCCTGCGGGGTGGCCATCCAACCCCGCCTGCGTGCAATACCGTTCAAATGCGGATCAAGGAGACGCCACCCATGATGCAGCAGTGAACTGCAGCGGCCGCCCCACCACCCACGTCGCCCCTTTGGAATTACCCGCGGACTTCAATTCCGCGAGCTTGCCTTATCCTCAATCTCGCCCCCACATGGTACCGATCTCGGCGC
>DASYZH010000013.1:0-7106 GCA_035946435.1 Puia sp.
GATCAATGACAGTGCGGGGGGCTGGTATACCACTGATTTGAAGGATCAGGGTTCGGGGAACAACTACACGTATGATCTCAATGGGCAGCTGAAGCAGGATCTAGCGGACAGTGTTACTGCAATCGACTGGACGGTCTATGGGAAGATCGATACGATCGTCAACGGCCGCGGAACGATCACCTACACCTATGATGCGGCGGGCAACCGGGTCACGAAGGCTGCAGGCGGGACGAACTCGATCTATGTGCGGGATGCGCAGGGGAATATCCTGGCCATTTACACGCAGTCCGGGTCAGGGGCGCCTGCGCAGACGGAGGTCGATCTTTATGGGAGCAGCCGGCTGGGGACGGTCGGCGCCCTGACCGTGGCGCCTACATCCTTTGCGCTCTCCGGCAGCTATGGAACGGCCTATCTGAATACCTTTAGCCGGGGGGAGAAGTCCTATGAGCTGACCAACCACCTGGGAAATGTCCTTTCCACGATCACGGATAAAAAAATCGCCGTATCTTCCGGTTCTGACAGTTCTTTGATAGATCATTTTTTGCCGGATGTGGCCATGGCGCAGGATTACTATCCCTTTGGAATGGTGATGCCGGGGAGGAGTTATCCGGGGGCGGCTGCTTCGAGTTATCGGTGGGGGTTTAATGGGAAGGAACAGGACAACGAAATCGAAGGCGCTGGTAATGCCTATGACTACGGCATGCGGGAGAGTGATCCACGGATCGGAGGGAGATTTTATAGCGTCGATCCCTTGACGAAAAAATATCCGGAGTTAACGCCCTATCAGTTTGCTTCGAACAACCCGATTAAGAACATAGACCTGGATGGCCTTGAGGGAATGGCAGCATCCGGAATTGATGGTCAGGGAATGATCGTCAATCGTCAAACTGCTCTCGACATAGACAAGAAGGTTGTTGTTACAGCATTTAAAGCTGTTTTTACGCAAGACTTACCTAAAAAGTTTATCGATCAATATGCGTATGGTTCAGGGCAGCCATACAGACTAAGTGATAAGGAATTGCCAATGTTACATGTTTTACCCACAGGTCTGCATGGTGGAGTAGAAAACGACGTAAAAAAAGCGGATGCCTTCTTAGCCACAATTAAGCCAGGTGAAACCGTTAGCTTGCCGACAGGATATTCGATTCAAGGTGGCGCTGCGGCGGCAGGAACTTTGGGTAGGTTCACCATTAGGCTAGAAGGAACAGTAACTAAAGATAAAAAGGATCCTACTAAATGGTCGTTTAATGGCAAAATGCAATTTTATGATATATACGACTTTAAGTCTTCACCGACAAAGCCTGGTGACTTGCAGCGAAGTGGTTGGGGAGATTTTCAAACTGAGTTTGCTGACAAGTATTTACCGGGCAAGCCATTTGAAGTGACGTCTGATTGGATTCCGGTGACACAAAATAACACGAACACTTTTGATTGGTTTGATGGTAAAGATTCTAGTCCGATCGTTAACCGGCTTGCTCATAAAGCAGATGAGGTACAGAAAACTTCTGGCACGACTGGAGAGACCCAAAAGCAGAATTAAAGATGAAATTTATTGGAATACTTACAAGAACTTGTTGGATGGCGGTCGTAGTTTTGATCGTCGGCTGTGACGAAGGAGAGAGGAAAGATATTTCATCGTATTTAGGCATTGTTGTCCCACCCACGGCATCTCATATCAAGGTTTTTAAAGACCAATTAGATCCGGACTATAAGAGACCTTACAATATATATATAACTTTTAGTTTGGATTCAATTAGCGTTATGGATATGATATATAAAGCCGGGCTAATTGAGAAAGAGGATGACTATAAGCAAAAAATGTGTTTGAAAAATGCAGATTCATTATTTATCGAAAACTTATGGAAGTTTAAGACAAAATATGGTCTTGAGGCTTCCGTTGACTTTAAAAAAGATGTGTGGTGGTGGAATCCCGAGAGTGACCAACTGTTATTATTTGCATCATTTTATAAAGAGGATGGTAAAAAAAAGATTGAGCCATGTTATTTAAAGCACTGGGATGGTAGAGTTTTGCTTGGGTATGATAGAATTAAAGGCATGGCTTATATTTTAATTGAAGTATTTATGTAGTGCACAGCAACGTCTACGAACTTTCTATGATAAGGCGTCCGGATATTCGGACGGCCAAGACTTAAAGGATACTTCTACTTGGTTGGCGTTTTTTCATGCAAACTGTTGATCGAATCGAAGGAAGGCCGGGCCGGTTTTCGGGGGGTTGCCTTTAAAAAGTCGGGAAGCAGCACTTTTCCTGCTTGTTTTTCAGGAGTCGCTGTTGTTGGGCAAGGCGGATCTCGTGGGATCGGGCCGCCTTGTCGACCTGGGCTTCGTGCAACACTTCAATCGGGGTCAGCCCATCCAGGATGTGGTGTGGCCGATTGTTGTAGTCATGAACAGCCTGCTCTACGAACTGCGTTAGCTGTACATGGTCGAGAATGTATTGGTGATACAGGAACCGGTATTTTATTTGCTTGTTGGCTGCTTCGATCATAGAATTAGAGAAGACGATATCTTTCTGAGCGACCAGATGCTGGATCGACGGTGCACTGGTCTCTCCGATATAATCACTCACCACACCGAAGTTCTCGATGCCGTCGTCAGTGATCAACTGGCATTCCGTAATGCCGGCGGGCCGCAAATATTGCTGCCGGACCCGTTCGATATTTTGATGGGTGATCCGGGCAGAATACTCTAAAGAGACCTGCACCGCCAGGATGGCCCTGGAAAAGTTATCCTGAACCAGGTAAATGTAATTCTTGACATTGTCGGCCGTGCGGAACACAGTTAGGTCGGCATGCAGAATGGCAAGCGGCCTATGCGCCCGGATGCCGGTAGTATGATGCTTCCTGCGCGACCGGGCCGTCTGACGTTTTAGTTGCAGCAATCCTGCATATTTGTAGAACGTACTAAGCTGGAAGGCAGCTGCCTTGTCTTTTCTGAGCTGATGATAAACGGAGGAAAGAGGCCAATGAAGGAACCGGCCGTCGGAACAGTAAGCCTTGATGGCATTGATCTCCTGTTGCAACAATTGACCGGGATGTTTTAACCGACATAACAGCGAGGGCGAAGAAGTGCATCGCTGCTGGTTCTTTAATCGCCGATACCAGCCGTTGGAATGCTGAATATATTTAAGGACGACAGATAGTGAAAAGACCATACACGCTTTTTCAATCGTTCCCAAAATGACCCGCTGCACCTCCTTGCCTGACAACCGGGAGGCATATCGATGCAGGAACCGCTTGATAGCGATGATCCGCAATAAAGCGAGATTGACCCGAAGAAGTTTTTTAGAAGTGGCTACCTGCTGCAATGTCTCGAAGCGCTGATGCTGCCCGCTGGCCCACTCGAAGCCGAATGTCGTGTTCAGCTCCTTCCTGCTCCAGTCAAATCGAGTGGAACGCGGAATGCGCTCGTGAAGCTCATCGGGCAGGCAGCGTAGATGAAAGGCGATGATCAGATAGGGATGGTAGGTTAGCTTCGTCCTGGGCGGCATGGTTTAAAGGTAAATAATGCTCAGAAAAAAAGTGCTGCCGATCTCCGTAAAGCCGGCTGACCGCACGGAGCCGGCTTTACGACAAGAAAAAGGGCAGGCGGTGCAGGTTTCTCCGGCACAAGCGCTGCAAGGTCTGGAAAGCCGACTGACCGCACGGAGTCGGCTTTCCAGACTACTTTTTATAAGTGTGGCGTTGTGGAAGGATGCTCGGCGGCCCTACATGGGCAGGTGATCAAGGTCCTGCCGCCGCTCGTGGTCCGCTGGTCCTTGGGCCTGCCGTTGAGCAATGCCTCATGTATTAGCCGCCGAACCGCTGGAAAGGATAGCAAAAAGGAATGGGGTTTTCGACAAAAGTTCCGGCGATGGTAGCTAGATGCAAAGACACGCTGCTACACTTCAGCGACCGGCCGGCTTGCCATGGCCCATAAGCGGGCCCATGCATGCGGCCGGGGATCGGTGTTCTACTGCCGCTAAGGCCCCAACGATCAACGAACCGAAGCCCAATAGCGACCCAATGCATAGCCCGTGTTGGGCGAACATGGCAGCCGGCATTGCGGAGCAGCGACCCAACACTGGCCCGAACAGCCGCTTTGACCCTATGAGCGATTTTACGGAAAACTCCTCCGCCCCATCCCTATCCCGCCGTTGAAGTGTGCGACGCAACCAAATCCAAATCGGCGGACTACCGCTGACCCCAACTCCTTATTCTCCCTTTCTTTCTCTTCTCTTCTTTCTTTTTTTTCTTTCCTTTTTCTTTCCCACGACCTTCCCAGCCCCGCCGGCCAGGCCGGAACACCCATCACCCACAACCTGCTCAATGGCAATGCCAACGCCATCGGTAATCAGTGTGTTTTTTGGCAAAGGGAAGCCGGACTGAGTGGGAGTTGGGACATTTTTTGCAATTTTCTGTAACCTTTTCCCAATTTAGAAGTTTTCAACTATCCGGAAGCAACTTTTGACAGATGAGACATTTAAGGATTTCGGCAAGCTGCATCATCGCTGCAGCCTTTCTGTTCGATGGCACGAAGGCCTTTTGTAAACCACAGCAGGCGGGGCAAACCGGTCGTATAGACTCGTTGATGAATGCAGTTTACCAGCGTGGTCAGTTCACCGGTGCCGTCCTTGTCGCTTCGCATGACAAGATCATCTATGAAAAAGCCTTCGGCTTAGCCGATCGCGAACGACAGCGTCCGTTCACACCAGATACCCGGGAATATATCGGATCAATATCCAAGCAGATGACGGCTATGGGGATCATGATCCTCCATGACCGCGGAAAATTGCGGTACGATCAGCCAGTAAGAGATCTCTTTCCCGAATTACCTGTCTGCATGCAGCCGGTGACAATCAGAAATCTACTGTACCATACTTCCGGCCTCGCGCAGTTCGACGACTATCCCAATATGACCGAGCAGGATGTCTTTAAGATCCTGCTTGCCCAGAAAGAATTGCGTTTCCCTCCGGGGGAGAAATTCGAATACTGCAATGCCGGCTATTCGCTATTGGGTATGATCATCGAAAAGATCTCCGGCCAGACCCTGAATGGTTTTCTACAAGCCAACCTATTTGCGCCCATAGGCATGCACCATACCCTTGTCACCGAGAACGGCCACCCGGATACGGCCCGTGCCATCGGGTATACACTATTTGGCACTATCAACAACTATAACACCTATATGGGCGGAAATGCATCGGTGGTTTCGACAGTGGGTGATCTCTATTTGTGGGATGAGGCGATGGCAAAGGATCGGCTGGTCAGTCGGAAGACGCAAACCGAAGCGCTTACTCCCTCGTCGGAAATTACGGCTAACACTGCCTTGGTGCTAAAAGATCCGATGTTCGGGGACAAAAGTTATGGCTTTGGGCTGTGGCTGGCCAGTCGGGACGGCGGTCAGGATATCTGGCACGATGGCGCCTTTAGCGGATATACTGCGTACAATGAGCGTTTAACCGCCAGTGAGACCGTTATCGCGGAGGTATCCAATCTCCGGGGGGCATCCGTTTATGAGATCCGCCAGGCGATCGTCAATATTCTCGAAGGCCGGCCTTATGTGCTGCCAAAACTTTCCGGGGCGGTGTGGCTGGATAAAGCGATCAATACCTCCGGTGTCGATTCGGCGGTAAGCGCCTATCAACGGCTGTATCAGTCAGGCGATCCCGGCCACGAATTCTCCGAGGCGGCTCTCAACAGTTATGCGTATATACTCTTGCGCGCCGGTCGTGTCCAGGAGGCGATAAAAGTGTTCCAACTAAACGCCAGCCTTTATCCCAACTCTTTCAACGTTTATGACAGTCTCGCCGATGGCTATGAAAAAGCCGGCGATAAAGCCGCTGCGCTGGCGACCTGCAAAAAAGCGATGGCCATTGATCCAACGAGTGCCTATATGAAACAAAGAATTGCCTCACTAACATCCGCCACCCGTTAAAACTTTAATGTCGTTCACTTAAGCAAGAAAAGTTTTCACGGTGGGGTGGGTATTGTATAACCATATAATGAGCATCATTGAGTAAAATAACGATCCACATGGTCGCGAGCCTGGACGGCTATATCGCGAAGAAGGACAATAGCGTCTCGTGGTTCGAGACCGCGGATACTTATGACAAAGGCGTCACCGGCGAGGACGCGGGCGAGTTCCTGAAAACGATCGACTGCTATGTCATGGGTGCGCGGACGTATGAACATGCGCTCGCGCTCTCGCGAAACTACGGCTGGCCCTATGGCGACACACCAACGGTGGTGGTAACGCGCCGGGACCTGGCGGTGGAACGGCCCAATATCGAACTGTATTCGGGCGAGCTGGAGAAGCTGGTGAGCGAACAATTGGAGCCGCGGTTCGGCAACGTTTGGGTCGTCGGCGGCGCTGCGCTGGTAAAGGATTTCCTGCGGGTCGGGCTGGCCGATGAGATCCGCATGCCCATCCTGCCGATTATGCTGGGCGACGGCCTGCGGTTCTTCGACCGGATCGAGCGGGAGCAGGCACTGCACCTCAAAGACGTCACGGCCTACAAGAACGGCATGGTCGAACTTTGGTATGAGATAAAAAAGTAAGGTCGACCTTCCGGGGCCGGGGCCGGTTCCTGGCCGGAAGACTTATTTCCGCACGCGCAGGCGCCACTTGCGGACGACGTAGATCCGCGCATAGTCGCGGACGCATGATCATTTGAAATTGGCCACCGCCACCAGTTTTTTTATATCCTTTACGATTATCTTCCGCCCCCGCGTCTCCAAAATGCCTTCTTCCTTGAACTCCGAAAGCGTGCGGACCACATTCTCCCTCGCCGTGCCCACCAACCCGGCCAGGTCCTCCCGGCTGAGATCGATCGCTACGGGCTCCCCCGGCGCAAAATCGCCCTTGTATTTTTCCCGCACCACGACCAGCTGCAACGCCAGCCGCTCGCGAACGCTGCGACGCGCCAACATCGTAATGCTGTTAGCCAACACCGAAAATTCATGACTCAGCGTCTTCAACAATCGTCGCATCAGCAGCTCGCTCGCGTGGAGGACCTCCATGAAATCCTCCTTTGGAATACAGGCGATCACACTCTCCTCGATAACCGCGGCCGAATCCGGATAGTGCCCCCCGGAAAGAACGGCATG
>DASYZH010000014.1:0-25013 GCA_035946435.1 Puia sp.
CGGCGCCGTCTGCAAGGCGTCTACCCGGTACACACTCAGCGAACATTGCGCCGTCGAGGTATCGCCGGCAAGGCTTACACCCAGGTCGATCTTCTGTCTGGTGCCATATTCCTGCCTGTCCGGTTGAAGATCGATCTGCAGGGGATGCGTTGGCTCACGGAAAACGAGCCGCTCGCACACGGGCTGCCGCGCCGCGTTAAAAACCGTGAACACCGAAATGCCCTCGCCCAGCGCCGTTTTATCGATCGAAAAGCCGGCCTTCCCATTCGCCAGGGTCGCGGTCTTTGCCACCTTGACCTGCTGCCGCGTATGCGCGAGCAGATAGACCTCGCCGGAAGCAGCCGCCCCCGTGGCCTGCACGCTGGCCAGCCAATGACCCGCCCCATCATCGGCAACGTTTAGAACGAAACCTTCCGCGGCCGCCGCGGGCAGCAGGGCAGGGATCGCCGTGCCATCGGGCAGCCGGAAGATCGCGCGGTAGTGATGCCCCGTCCGCGGCGTGACCGTGAAGCTGCCGAGGCCGAAACGGTAAGGCTGGAACCGGGCCACCGTATCCTGGTCGTCTTCCGTGACAACACCCGTACAGGCCACCCCACGCCCGTATTGATCGGTTATCCGGAAACCCACGCGGCAGGGAATGTTCTCGACTAGATTGCCCCCTTCGGGAAAAAAGGCCACCGGATAATGCAGTGTATCCGCCACCGCCGATAACTCGGCACTACGGCGCGCATTCACCACCGTTATAGACTTTTCGAAGAACCAGTCGGCTCCATAATTCTTCATCCAGCTGGTATAGGCCCGCAGCTTGTACGTCCCGGATCGCAGCGTCAGCGGGAGATACACCGAGCCGTCGCCATAGCCCTTCGACAACCCCGCCTTGGCCTGCAACACGGGTTTGTTGTCCTTGTCCAGCCACTCCAGGTAAGCCACCTTGCTGAGGTCCATAGGCCTCCCCGTCGTCGCGTTCACGAGGTACAGCTTGAACCAGCAGATCTCGCCGCAGAGATAGAGCTCCTTGTCGGTGTGGACATACAATTTCTCCTGCAGATGCTGCCGCCCGTAGTCGTCGAGGTCTTTGACAAGCTCGGCCGTCGTGGCGGAATGCTCATCCCTTTGCGCCGCAGCCGGCAAGGCGGCCATTAGCAGCAAAACAGCCGGCAACACTACCGTCGCGCGCGTCAGGGATCGTATGGTTTGATATCGTATCATCGGTTTCAAAACTTAATTTGGCCAGTAAGAAGGTGGATGATTCGTTCCGCCGGCTGTTGTGCATACCAGGCAGAACGTATAATTCGAGACCCACCCCTGTTCTTTATGCAGCGTGCCGAAGTACATGGGTGTGAGTACTCCCGAACCGTAATTCTTAACGTACTGGATGGAGTCCGTGAAAAGGGTATCCGCAATAGGACAACTATAGCTGTACATTGATTTGATCTGGTTGCGGTAGATAAAGATGCGCTGACTCTGTACCGTCCCCGCAGAGACATAGCCGATGACCTGTTCCGTGGGATGGGTGAGCGAATGGATATTGCCGGTGATCTGCGACGGCTGCGCATCGAAGATGCTCCCCAGCGATTCCGTATTCTGCTGCATGAGGCTCAGGAAATTATACCCGTCGGCGGTGAGCGAGTATTGCCGCACCAGGATGCTATAGAGCACGCTCGACTGGACATCGTCGGGTGGGATATACTTCACCGGCTGCCGGTAGACCAAGTCAGCGGACAATTTGGTGGTATTGTCGATGATGATATTCGTCGAGGAGCCGCTTTGCCAGCACCGGAAGACCTGATCCTGCGGTGCCCGTGGTTCGATTGCGGGCGGCATCGTATCCTTGTCCCAATAATTGTCCGACTCCTCCGCGCTATGGTATTCATAAGTTTGATCGAAGTTCCATTGATAATAATGCGTATTGTCGGCAGGATCGTGGGTGTTGACATAGATCTGGATGCTGTTATCACCATTCTGGACCCAGTTCACGCTGTCGATGGATGGGGTAGGCTTGTAGGGGACAAAATCGCTTTGGTATTTCTCGCCGCTGGCGATTTGGATGTTTAGCCGGTATTCCAGCTGCGTATTCAGCTGCAGCGTGTCGACGGTAGTATAGACTCCGTTGCCCTCGCCCGTAAGCGGGTACACGGAATTATCACTGCCTTCGATCTGAACAGTGGCCCCGTTCTCGGTGGGGAGCGCCGAATCGCCGGGGAGCGGGATGGATCGCGACAAGGCGAACTGCGAGGTGGAATTACCCGAGATATAGCCCTCTACGACCAGGTACCCTGTGGCCGGCGCTTTATAAGGGCTCACATAGGGGTCTTTACAGCCCCATAACGCGAACGCCCCCGGCACCGTAAGCGCCCAAAGCGAGGCGCGCCTGCAGAGCGACACAAGCCCTCGGAGCGAAGCCCGCTTAGGCGGCGATACCAGCGATTCGGGGATCGCTGCGTGGGCTGGGGTCATATGGTGGCGCGTTCGCATCAGATTTATTGATAAGGCCAGAAACTCGGCGGCTGATTGGTGCCCCCGAATGTTGTACATACGAGACATTCGGTGTAATTCGCGACCCACCCTAGTGTCCCGGCCGGCGTCCTGCCGTAGTAGATAGGCGTGAATATTCCCTGACTGAAATTGCTAACCCACTGCATCGGGTTCGTGAAAAGGGTATCCCGCATGGGGCAGCTATAACTGTAGGTCGAACGGATCTGGTCCCGGGAGATAAAGATACGCTTGCTCTGTACCGTCCCGGCGGAGACATAGCCGATGACCTGTTCGGTGGGATGGGTGAGCGAATGGATATTGCCGGTGATCTGCGACGGCTGCGCATCGAAGATGCTGCCCAGCGATTCCGTATTCTGCTGCATCAGGCTCAGGAAATTATACCCGTCGGCGGTAAGCGAGTATTGCCGCACCAGGATGCTGTAGAGCACGCTCGTCTGGACAACGTTGGGCGGAATATACTTCACCGGCTGCAGGTAAACTACGTCGGCGGACAGTTTGGTAGTATTGTCGATGATGATATTCGTCGAGGAGCCGCTTTGCCAGCATCGGAAGACCTGATCCTGCGGCGCCCGCAATTCAACGGCGGGTGGCATCGTATCCTTGTCCCAATACTCCTCCGACTCCTCCGCGCTATGGTATTCATAAGTTTGATCGAAGTTCCATTGGTAATAGTGCGTGTTGTTGGCGGGGTCGTGAGTATTGACATAGATCTGGATGCTGTTGTCGCCATTCTGCACCCAGTTCACGCTGTCGATGGGCGGGGTAGGCTTGTAGGCTACGGGATCGGAAAGATATTGGTCGCCACCCGGGGTCTTGATCCGCAGCCGGTATTCGAGCTGCGTATTCAGCTGGAGCGTGTCGACGGTGCTGTAGATGCCGTTGCCCTGGCCCGTAAGCGGGTACACCGAATTGTCGCTGCCTTCGATCTGTACGGTGGCGCCGTCCTCGGTGGGGAGCGTCGAATCACCGGGGAGAGGGATCGACCTGGTGAGAGTGAACTTCGAGGTGGAATTACCCGAGATATAGCCCTCCACGACCAGGTACCCCGTGGCGGGTGCCTTATAAGGAGAGATATACGGGTCCTTGCACCGTTCGCACAGGAGCGCCGCCGCCAGGATAAGGCCCATTCCAAAATTGCCGATATGTCGATTAGGTCTCATGTTGTTGTTAATTGGGCCAGATGATCGGTTTTTGCGTGACGCCGCCCTGTTCCCTGCAGTCCTGACAATCCTTGTAATTCGACAGCCAGCAATTGCCGCAGGAAGGCCCCTGGACCAGGGGCGAGAACGGCCCCTGCCCGAATGCATTCCAAAGGGACGCCGAATCGTTTCCGATAATGGTATCTTTGATGGGACAGGGGTCGCTGTAAGCATCCAGCACCTGGTACCGCTGGATCCAGATGCGTTGTTGCTGAACCGTTCCGGCCGAGACATAGCCGATAATCTTTTCGCCGGCATTCGTCAGGCTGTGAATATTGCCCGTGATCTGCGATGGCTGCGCGTCGAAGATGCTGCCCAGCGATTCGGTATTCTGCTGCATCAGGTTCAGGAACGCATAGGCATCGGCGGTGATAGCGTATTGCCGTACCAGGATGGTGTACAGGACGCTCAGCTGAATATCGTCGGGGGGGATCGTCTTCACCGGTTGTTCGTAGATCACATCCGACGACAACTTTGTGGTATTCGCAATGATGATGCTCGTCGAGCTCGAAGTCGTCCAGCATCGGTAGGTTAACATCGATGGCGACCGGGCCAGGACCATTTTCGGTACGGTATCCTTGTCGTAATAAAATACACCGTCCTCGCCCGCGTCGTGTTCATAGATCTGGGTAAAGTCCCATCGGTAATAGCCCGTCGTGTCGGCAGGATTGTGGGTATTGGCATAGATCCTGACCTGGCGGGTGCCGTCCTGCACCCAGTTGATACTATCGATGGGCGGCGTGGACTTGTAAGGCACAAGATCGGAAAGATATTGATCGTTGGTTGTTTGGATTCGCAGGCGGTATCGCAGCTGCGGGTTGAGGTTCAGCGTGTCAATGCTGCTATAGATGCCGCCACCCAGGTCGGTGAGCGGGTAGATCGAGTTGTCGCTCCCCTCCACCTGCACTGTGGCCCCATCGACCGTGGGAATGGTCGGATCGCCCGGCAGCGGGACCGTCCGGGTGAGCGTGAATTGGGTGACGGAGTTCCCCGAGATATAGCCTTCGACCACGAGATAGCCGGTAGGCGGCGATTTATACGGGCTCACATACACATCCCTGCACCCCCAGACTATTACGAGGAAAATAAACGTGATCCCTATCGTTGTTGTCCGTAGCATAGCTATTCAAACCGGATATTGAAGTTGACAAAAGGGATCGCGCTGCCGAAGATGGACAGCTTATACCCGTTCACCGCTCCATTCTCCGAGACATAATACACGGAATAAGGGTTATGCCGGCCGGTGAGGTTATAAACCCCGATGGTCCACGAGTTGTGTGTCCGCTGATGCACCTTGTGGTTGCCTTCGATGTTCATCGAAAGGTCCGTTCGGAAATAATCAGGTATCCGGTACGCGTTCCGGTCCGAATACAAGGCGCGCAGCGACCCGGCATAGGCATAAACGCCGATGGGCAGCGTGATCGGCCGTCCCGTGCTGTAGGTGGCATTTAGCGACACGCTGAACCGGTGGTTGATCCGGTAGTTGCCCACCATCGTGACGTCGTTGGGCTTGTCGTAATCCGCGGGATACCAGTTTCCGCCGTTGATCAGCTCGCCTTCATTGGGATTGTTCTGCCGCAGCAGCGTCCGCGACCAGGTATAGCTGAACCACCCGTTGAGCTTGCCCGTGAGCTTTTTGATCAGCAGCTCGGCGCCATAGGCCTTGCCTTTTGTCTCGAGCACGTCGGTTTCGATATGATGGTTCATGATCAGCTGCGCCCCGCTCCGGTAATCCAGGTAGTCGTCGATGTTCTTGTAATAGACTTCCAGCGAGGTCTCGATGGTATTGTGCTTGAAATCCTTGTAGGCCCCCAGAGAGTACTGGCCGCCGCTCTGCGGGCGGATATTGGGATCGCTGAGCTTCCAGATGTCCGTGGGCGCCTCGGCCGTGGTATTCGACAACATATGGATATACTGCCGTTGGGTATTATACCCCGCTTTGATCGAGAGATCGGTCGTCAGTACATACCGCGCCGAGATGCGGTATTCGGGACCACCATAGGTCTTGATGATCTTGCCTGCGGAATAGTTCGTGACGCCGGTCTGTGTCCCGACGCTCTCGGGATAACCCGGTGCATAGTCGTTTACCGCGCTCGGCCCCAGGTAATTGAACACGGAATACCGAACCCCCGCTTCCAGCGAAAGATCGCCCGTGATGGTGTATTTGTCGCTGAGATAAAGGGCGCTTTCCTCCGCCTGCTCCGTTTGCAGCGTGTCTGGCACCACCAGCGATTTCCCGCCCACGGGAACATAATAGCCCGGATGCAGCTTGTAACGCAGCGTGCTGAAACCGAATTCCAGCGTATGGCTCGAGTTGAGAAGGTAATTAAAGTAGGTCCGCAGATAAAGCTGGTTGATGTCGAAGCCAAGCTTATAGGCATTCACGGGATTTTCCTGGCTGCCGATAGAATACTGGTACCGGTCATAACCTGTCGCTACGGTATTATAGAACCGGTTGTTGAAGATATGTTTCCATTTCAGCGAGAGGTTCTTGTTGCCATAGGCATAGGTGGTATCGTTGTTGAGATTGAAATGGTCTTCGCTCAGGTACCCCGTGAGGTACAGGTTATTCTTTTTGTTGATCTCGTGGCTGATGTTGAGGTTGACATCGTAAAAAGAAGCCCGGCTATTCTTATACTGTGCGGGGAGGTCCTGCAGTAGCCAATTGGCATAGGTCGTCCGGCCACCGATGATAAAACTGGTCTTGTCCTTGATGAGAGGCCCTTCGATATTCAGCCGGCTGGTCAGCAAGCCTAAACCTGCCGAGCCGGTGATGGCCTTTTTGTTGCCTTCGCGGCTGCTGATGTCGAGCACCGAGGACAGCCTTCCGCCGAACCGGGCCGGGATGCTGCTTTTATAGAGTTCGACATCCTTGACCACCTCCGGGTTGAACACGGAGAACATCCCGAAGAAATGCGCCGTATTGTAGATGGTCGCGTCGTTGAACAGCACGAGGTTCTGGTCCGCGGAGCCGCCGCGTACGTTGAGACCCGTACTGGATTCCCCTACCGTTTTGACACCCGGCAGCGTCATCACCACCCGCATCACATCCGCTTCGCCAAAGACCACCGGCACCTGTTTGATGGTCTTGATATCGAGCTTCTGGACGCCCATTTCGGTGCGTTTGACATTGCTGACCTTTTCAGCGCTCACGATCACTTTTTTGAGTGTCATCACCTGCGTCACCAGGTCGATGTTGAGCTTGCCGTCGCCGTAGACGAAGATAAGCCTTCGGGTATCGCGCATCCCGATACTTTGAATATTGAGTGAATGCCTTCCTTTGGGGAGGGAAAGGGAATAGTACCCATACCTGTCGCTGTAGGTACCGATCCGCGGGTTGTCGATCCATATCGAAGCCCCTACCACCGGCTCCCCCGTCTTGGCGTCCCGCGCATAGCCCACGAGGTTAGCGATGCCTCTGGGCGGCGGCCCGGGCGTTTTATCGCCGATCACGAAGAGCTTGTTCTCGATGGTGGCGGGCACCTTTTTGCCCGCCTCCTCCAGGTAGTCCCGCACGGTGTCGTTCGCGGCGACATCCGCTTTTTGTGCAGCGGTCGTCTTATCGAAGAATGCCGGTGGGAGGTCGGTGGCAATAGCTTCGCCTTTGACTACAAAGACATGCCCATACTTATCTATTGAATACGAGAGATCCGTCCCGGAAAAGATGTTTGCAAGCACTTTCGTATACGGTTCCTGGTTGACGGTGATATCGATCCTATTGGTATCGAGGTCCGCCGTGTCGTAGAAAAAGCGATAGCCCGTTTGCTGTTCGACGAGCAGCAGGACCGTGTCCATCGTAGCCTTGTGCAGATCCAGGGTCACTTTTTCGCGGCCCTGCGCTCCTTGCGCCAGACAACGGCTGCCGGGCCACCAGGCGGATAAAAGGCTAACACAGAGGATAAAGGTCCGGGTGTATTTCCGGATGGGATTAACGGGGGAGGCTGTCATACCAGGCAGTAACTTTGATGAGTGTATTTTCTCTGTTTCGACGCATGCTCAGTTGCTGGGTACGGATAAATTTTTTTAGCTCTTTCCTTCGGTCTTTGAATATATTCTGTAGCGATCGCTTGTTGTTCACAGGGTGATAGACGTCGCCGATCTTGAGATAATAAGCCGTATCGGTGCCATGGATAAAATGCTGGGCCACGTTGGACGAATAAAGGTCTTCCTGGATCTCCTTCTTTTCTTTCTTCAGGAGCTGGATGTGGCCGTTATAGAGCCGTTCGTAGAAGCCGTTGCGGGGGGCCGTGGGGTTGAGGCTGTCACGGAGATGGATAAAGAAGTGGTTTTCGATGGAGAAGGAGTCCAAAAGGGGGTTGTACAGGGCTATCTTGAAGACATTGTAGAAGTCGTTGATGATAACCTGCTGGGTGACCAGGTCGTAGTACAGATAGACGTCGTTGTAGATGATCTTGTTGTAGGCGATCATCCCTTTTCGGCTGCTGTTCTCGCCAAAATAGGGATACCCCTCTTTGAGCGTCTGGGCGTACGTCACATATTCGCTGCCGCGGAAAAGGTGGGTTTCAGGCGTCAGGTAATTGTGATAGTCGCTGACGGCGGAGTCATAAGCCGTTTGTATCAAGGAGTTATCCGCAAGGGACTGTGCCCGTCCCGGAAGGAAAAGGTGCACACAAACAAGCAGGATAAGCCAGAAAGCTTTGGTTTTTAGTTTCATGAATGGCAATGTCGGTCGTTAAATTTAATGGAAATATGCAACCCGTTACAGACCGGCCGGCCAAAAATCCCATTTTTATTCAAATTTAATTTGCGCGCATGCCTTGGGGGCGCTTTTGTCGCCCTGGCTTATAGCGTCTTTCCAGCAATCCGCTCTTCCAGCGGTCCGGCGACGCCTCTACAGCGCCGAGACACTGAGTCTACAGCGCCGAAACACTAAGTCTACAGCGCCGAGACGCTAAATCTACAACGCCGAAACACTGAGTCGCGTGCGGAATACCCCCGTCAGGCGTTCGACGATGCTGGCCAATTCGGGGAGGGAGTTGGGCTTGGTGAAGTATTGGCTTGCGCCATGCAGGACACAGCGGTCGACGTATTCCGCCCGGCCGGATGTGCTCCAGACCATTTTGGGAATGCCGTCATAACGGGGATCGGCAGCCAGACTTTCGAGGATTTCCGCAGCTGTGATATGAGGCATCTTGTAATCCATGAGGATCAGCACGGGAAGTTCGTCATCGGGACAGCCCAGCAGGAAACTCAGCAGTTCCCGGCCATCCCCGAAAGACACAACCCGGACGCCGGGGTTCTGTTGCAGGAAGGGATGGATAAACGAGTCCCTGTCATCGGGATCATCGTCCGCAAGGAGGATGTACGGCGTATACATTTTCATTGACAGGTTTTAATTAAAACGGCAGCAATAGTAATGGTAGTGATGGACTAAGGCCCAGGCTGCAAGGGAGGTTGTAATAAGGGAATTGTAAGGTACAAAGAGTGCGGAAATCCAGCAATTTTTTAACGTAAATGTGGATAGATTGTTCGCGGTCCGTGGCGGCGTCCTGTAGGACGCCCACGGAGATTACGGCGAGACCCGATCCCACGGCCGCGACCAGCGGTACCCTTGGGTCGTCCAAGGTCACGGACGGCATTATCCCGCTCCAGCCCACGAAAGTGCCGGATATCACACGGGAGCAATGACCCCTGCCGGCGATCGCGGAGCCGTGCGACCTCACAGCCGAGCATGGAGCCGCGCAATTCCCCTGGAGATCACGGAGCCGTGCGACCCCTTACTTCGCCAGTTCGCGCAGTTCGTCGACGGTGACGCCGAGATAGGAGGCGATGTCCGAACGGCCAACCAGCGAGAACACCCACGGCTGCTTTTCCAGCAGGTGATCGTACCGCTCCCGCGCTGTCATGGCTTGCTGCATCATGAGCCGTTCGTTGACCTTCTCCTGGTATTGCAGCCGCACACCCTGGTATTGTGCCGAGGATTCGGGGTATTGCCGCAAGGTGCGGAAGATGTTGCGATGCGTGAATGTAATGGTTGTCACGGGGTCTAGTCGTTTCAGGGTAGAATAAAAAGGGTGACACGGGATCACATATTCCTCGGGGCCGAAGAAAAGACTCACGATCTTTCTCGCGCCCGCCTGGACGTATTCGATCATATGTCCTTTTTCCAGGAAGATACAGCTGGTTGAATCGGGATCGGTTGAGGTTCCGAGATCTTCATACACATGCGGCGCACTGGCCGTCATGGCGTGGTACAAGGTGAGGTTGCGCATAGCTTCGATAGGATTGGATGTTTGCGGAAAGATATAGGAATCCGCCGCATGGATTATGCATCGAAAACTATGCCGGGTTCGTAATTCTTGCGCTCGTTTATCTATTTTTGAGGCAAACACTTTCCATGTCTCCGAAAAAACCGCTAGCCCTCGTATCTGTACTAACTGTCCCTCGTAAGTTTACTGGTCGTTTTCTCATCCGGCTCGATCCCAGGCCCAATACAGCCGCGATCATGCGCACGGCTAAGAACGGTGGGTTACGGCTCGTCGCGGCGGCTGATCCACAGGCGGAGGGACCATTGAGCCGTGTTCTACAGGAGTTCGATGGCATCCTCTTCGAGCGGCTGCGTGTCGCGCTTATCAACGAGGCCGGCGCGGCGAAGCTCGAAGCGTTACAACGATCATCGGGCAGTCCCTTTTTGTCCGCCGAGCCGGAGCGTTTTGTACGTAAGCTGCAGGCCACGTCGAAGGGTAGGGGAAGCGGTCCGTATAAGGACACTTCCACGGCCACCTGGGGCATCCATGCTGTGGGCGCCCTCGCTACCCGCGCTACGGGCAAGGGTGTGAAGCTGGCTATTCTCGATACCGGTTTTGATTTCACGCATCCCGATTTTTCCGGCCGGACCCTTCATCGGAAATCGTTTGTGGGAACCCGCGCGGCTAAAGACAACGAAGGGCATGGTACGCATATCGCCGGTATTGCAGGCGGCGACCGGAAAGGCCGCGATGGAGCGCGGTATGGACTCGCCTCCGGCGCCCGGCTGTATATCGGCAAGATCCTCGACGACAATGGCGAAGGTACCGATGGGCAGACGCTGGCGGGCATCGAGTGGGCATTGGAGAAAGGCTGCCAGATCATCTCGATGTCGTTTGGTGCACCCATGGAGGCCGGCGAACCCTGCTCCGCGGTGTTCGAGCAGGTCGCACAGATCGCAATGGCCCACCGGTGTCTGCTTGTCGCTGCCTCCGGCAACGAAAGCGACCGCGCCAAAACCAGGCCGGTGATCGCGGCGGTGAACCATCCCGCCAATTGCCCGTCGATCATGGCTGTAGGGGCGCTGACGCCCGCATTGGGTGTGGCGGATTATTCCTGCGCAGGGACGCCGGGCAACGTTGGGGTCCCCGCGGCCTCCGGCGACGGGCGTGGCAATGCGGGCGGCCAGATCGACATTGCGGCCCCGGGGGACAATATCCTCAGCGCGAAACCTGGCGGCGGCTATCGGCGCGAATCGGGGACTTCGATGGCTACGGCATTTGTAGCCGGTTTGGCGGCCTTGTTGTGGGAGCAGTATCCCAATGCCGGCGCCTGGGAGATCTGGGCACGGTTGACGACGCAGGCGTGGCGGCTGGGCCTGTCTGCGGCCGATATCGGCGCCGGGCTGTGTGTCTTGAGAAATTAGTCGTAATTTTATGCCCGAATGAACTTCATAGCTACAGTAGAGGATAATCAGCGCCCCAACATCCAGGAGATCGCCCGGTCGCTGGAAAAAGTGGGCGTCAAGGTCCGCGACGTCATGCGCATGTCCGGCGTGATCACCGGCTCCAGCCGCTCCCTCTCCAGGGTGCGCATTCCCGGCATCCGCTCCGTCGAGCAGGATCGCAGCCTGCGTGCGTCATAAGAACGCTTCCCGCGCCAGCCCTTCCCGCGCCGGCTCTTCCCGCGCCGGCCCTTCCAGCATCAGCCATCTCCGCACCGACTCTCCCCACGCCAGCCCGTCCAGCATCAGCCGTCCCCGCACCGACTCTCCCCACGCCAGCCCTTCCAGCATCAACCCTCCCCGCGCCAGCCCTTCCCATGCCTCGAATAAAAAACCGCCTGGGGTCACCAGGCGGCAAAAATCTTTTGTCAGGGTTTCGTTCTACTTTGATACGGTTTGTCTTAGGGTTTGGATAATGGGGTCGGAACTTGGATTTTTTCGGTTTTTCCGGATTAGGATTCTGTTGGTTTCTTCAGGATCTGGATGCTTGGAATTTCGATTGGATTTGGATTCTGGCTTTTTCGGACTTGGATGCTTGGAATTCTTTGGATTGGATTTCGTTGGTTTCTCTGGACGTGGATTTGTAAGTTGCTTTTCTTAGGTCTTGGATCGGATTTAGTTCGCCGGCATTATGTCTTTTTTAAAGGAGCTCATGAATACCAGCGCATTTCTTAGGAACTGGATGCTTGGATTTTTATTGGATTTGGATTTTGTTCGTTGCTGATACAAAGATGTAAAAAACTCCGCCCCGCAGGAAACTTATTCGACCAGCAATCGGTTACACCCGACGAAGGGAAAATTTGCCCGACGAACGTCTTTTCGCCGCCTCAATTCCCGACGAACCGCCGGTTTGCCGCCCGATGAACAGCCTGGCCGCCCCCCCAAACCGGCCATCCCCGCCCAAGCCGGCCGCCCCCCAAACCGGCCATCCCCGCCCAAACCGCCCCCGCCCCCAAACCGCCCTCCGACGCCCACCCGGCCAAACCGGCCCCGACCGATCCAACCGGCCCCATCAGGGCACAAAAAAACCGCCCGGGGTCACCGGGCGGCAAAAAACTTTTTTTCAGGGTCAAACTACGTTTAGGTTTTTATCCGAAGGATTGGGATCGATTTTTCAGGATGGATTGGATGATGGTTTTTCCGGACGTCTGGATCGGTTGCTTCGTTGGATTCAGGACTTGTTGGGTTTCGCTTGGACTTTGGACTTTAACTAATGGTTTTCAAAGGGTTGTAGTCGTTTCTTAGGATTGGGATGCTTTTCTAAGGATTGGATCGCGTTGGTTCTTTTAGGATGTGGATCATTTATCGTTTCTGATACAAAGATGTAAAAACCCCCAGCCGTTCCGAAACTTTTTCGGCTAAGGAACGTTTCCACCCGACGAACGGATAATCTGCCCGACGAACGAAAACACCAGGATCAGCGATCTCCCGAAGTTGCCTGCTATTTTTGATATATACAGCTGATATTCATCCAGATAGCTTCCATCGACAGCTGTGGGGAACTCTTCCATGGTGAACGGCCGCCTGTTCTGCCTGGCCTATCCGTAGAGATACCGGTAGATCGTCCGCATCGAGGCCTGGCCGCCGGTGTGCTGTTCGGGATAGTCATTGATCTCCGCCGCCATCAGCGTCCCCCATATTTAGTGACGCCGTAGTTGCCCGGAACGCTCCGGGGCGTGATAAACACTACCGGCGTCTGCAGCGGCGCTGGCGCTTCGATGGTGACCCTCACCTTTTGCGCGGAGCCATCGGAATAGGTCAGGGTATAATGCATCTGGGCATGCAGCGATAGCATTTTGCCGAAGGATAGCGCTAATGTCCGTAGAACTTCGGCCCGCTCCACTGAAGCGGCCCTCGTTCGCGAGCTTCGCGTGGCTCGCTCGTGGAGAAAGACGCTGCCGCGTCTTTAATTAATGACTAAATTTGTGGCAATGTCCTATAAACTCAACAGCCGAAGGCTCAGGAAGATTCTCAACCGGCTCAAAGATCTCCCCGGCGGGATCAACTTCTTCAAGTACATTTTGAACAAGGCGCACGCCGCGGGCCTCAAAACGATCAAAAGCACCAAAGTCGCCTATCCGTCCTCCATTATGCTCGAGGTGACCAATCACTGTAACCTCGCCTGTATCACCTGCCCCCGCGAATATGCCTATGGAGACGCCATGGCGAAAGGGACCATCGACATCGCCGACATGTACAAAGTCATCGACGAAGTGGCGCCTTATATCGACTCCATCGGGCTCACGGGATTGGGTGAGACCCTCCTGTACAAAAAGCTCGAAGAGACCCTGAGATATATCAAGACCCGGAACAAGGGCATTCAAACCTTTATCTCGACCAATGCCCATGTCCCCAATGCGGATACGTATATCGAAAGGATCGCCCCTTATTTGGATACCGTTCAGATCTCGATCGACGGGGTGAACAAGATCTATGAAACGGTACGCGCAAAAAGCGATTTCCGCGTCTTTTTCGAAACCACGAAGAAGATCGCCGCCGTCTGCCAAAAACACGGACTGGCCCTGATGTTCAATTTTGTCGCCATCAAAGAGAATTACACCCAGATGAAGGACGTCGTAGCAATTGCGGCGGAATTAGGCGTCACCGATGTCAACGTGACCCCGGTAAACCTCGCCGGCATCACGGCCTGGGACCTGAAATATTACGACCTGTTCTATACCGATTCCTTCAGGGAGGAAGTGAAGCTGGCATTCGAAGCCGCACAACGGTCCGGTACCGTGCAGCTTACGATGTGGGATGTCAAAACGAAGAACGAGTTCAAAAAATGCCATCTGCCCTGGAACCATTTTTATATCAGCTGGGATGGCTGGATGACACCCTGCTGCGCCAAGCCTTTCCCCAAAGAGCTGAACTTCGGGAATGTCTTCCGGACCTCGTTGATGCAATGTCTCAACAGCAAAGAATACCGTGCATTCCGCCGGCTATGGTTCAAAAATATCACCCCGGATTTCTGCAGCAAATGTCACGTAGTGGATCTGAAGCCCCTGGATCTCGACGTCGACATCGCCTACAATTAGCGATCGGCGCATGCATCCGCCGGCTCGGTGCGGCAACCAGTCCGCCCGTGCGCCTCGGGCGCGACGCCTGCTACGGATTCGCCTTCAGCGCGTCCTCGATCCGCAGGCTCTCCTTATGAATGGCGTTGAGCAGCTCGGTGACGAACTCGGCCGACAGCCCCTCTTTTTTCCCCGCTTCGATCCCTTTGTCGAGCACCTGCTGGAACCGTGCGGCCTGCAGCGAAGGAATATTGTTCTTGGCTTTATATACACCGATCTCCTTCACGACCCGCTCGCGTTCCCCCAGCACCTCGAACAGCTTCTTATCCAGCGAATCGATCTCCGCACGTTTGCTTTTCAAAAAAGGGTCCGATGCAGTAGTCTGCCCCCAGGCGCGCCCGCCGGCCACCATGGTCGAAATACCAAGGCTTAAAAGAAAAATTATTCTTTTCATTTTTTTAATTCTTTTTAAATTTAGATATATGTAGACGTTATGCAATTAGAACGGTACGAGCCCAGGGCTGAACAATCGTTGAAGGTTTTTGAGTTCACGAGTGATGGACCAAACGGAAGAATTTCCAAAATCGTCCAATTCGGCGAAACTAATTCTATTTTGTCAAATTCTTAAATACAGCAGATTTCTCACCAACCGCTTGTCTGGAGGCTGTTTGATCAGGATGTAATCGAGTAATGTTTCCACGGCTCTTTTCGCAAATTGAAGCGTTGATTTCAGCGATTAGATTACATCCTGAGTAGTCATCCATAATTTTTCCTGTTCATAATGGTATATCTTTTCCTGGTTTATAAATAACTGAGCCAACATTATCATGGCCATATGCCTGTGATAGCTTTCCTCACTTCTGGTCTGATATTCATTTAGACCGAGTTCTTTTTTCCCATCCCGGAAAGATTTTTCGACAAAGTACCTTTTGCTCCGTCGATACGCCAACTCTTTTAGGGTTGCATCAGGGCAATGGCAAAAGCTGTATTTTATGGTGCCGTCTTTGTCTTCCCGGATTAATAGGGTTAGCAGTTGCCTTCTGTTCGTCAACGGATTAAGTATATACACGTCCCTGTAATGAAACCAGGCTTGTAACTTTTTGCCTCCGCTTTGATATCCCAGACAGCGACGCCTGTACCAGGTTAACCAGTGAGCCGCCACCTAAAGCACCAAACACAACCACCTGGCAATTGTCAACCTTACCCACCTGACCACAATATTGGCGTTTTACACCGGCGGAGTGACGTCCTTTCTTGGGATTGCCCGCTTCGTCTATAACCAAACAGGCATCCTCAGCAAGCCCTTTATTTTGAAGTGTCTGTCAAAACTGTAGCGTCACTGCATCCATTACCCGATTAAATCTCCATTTAGAGGCCGTGATAAAATGATGCAGCCGTTGCTGGTTTGATTCTTGTAATTCCTCTGCCATCAGCTGGCAGTTTCGTCGGCTGCAAAGCAGCAGCCCTTTCAGATATAACCGGCTCTCTATGAGCCGGAAATTTTCTATTTTCGTCCCATAATTTATTTTTTTTACACCCCGTGAGTTTCTACTCGTGGGGTGTCGCTTTTTTCGACCCGCAAAGTTATGTCCTTTCCGCTTCTGACGTGCGTTTCGCCCCTAAAAAATTCAAAGAGCTAAATTTGACAGAGTAGAGCTAATTTAACCGGACACTACTGATTCCAATTAATAGGTTGAGCAGTAGATCGTGCATGCCTAACATGTTAATTTTGCCTATTAAAAAGAAAATAACGCCTGACATCCCCAGGAGAACCGCACGGTACTCGCGATATTCCATCGCAAAAACCGTAGCCGCGGCAAATGCGACAGTGGTGTGACCCGAATCAGTCATGAGCAGCAACTCCGTGATCCGTACGGCACATCGGTTTCTTCTGATCCGGCGGCAGGGAAATATTTTCCAGGCTGCTGCTGACTTCCGATATATTCATCTTTTCTACCTGATCGAAGACGCCGACGGCTTGTCCACCGTCCGGGGCAAATGGAAATATATCGTACCCATCGGCGGCGCCGAATACCTCGCCTTCATCAATATGGAGATGGGCAATGCAAACATTTCGAATTCATCAATGCCGGTCTGCCAAGCGAAACGGTGCCGGGGTTGAGCGAACCGGGACACGCGGACGGCAAATTCCCCCGGCCCGATCTCCACGAACGGCTGACCCATGTATTGGCAGCCGTGCACCCGGATGTGGTCTTCGCCTGCTATGGCATGAATGACGGTATCTACATGCCCTTCGATGAAGACCGCTTCGCCGCGTTCCGTAACGGTATCTGCTGGCTCCACGATGAGCTCGTAAAGGCGGGCGTAAAAGAGATCATCCATCTGACACCGCCCGTACACGACGACAAACAGCTGGGTACAAAAGGATACAATCTCGTGCTCGACCGGTATTCCCAATGGCTGCTGGCGCAGCGCGACTCGTCGGCTTGGCGGGTGGTCGATATCCACTTTCCGATGACCCGTTTCCTCGAAGAGCATAGGGCGACGGACCAGCATTTTATCCTCGCCGCCGACGGCGTACATCCCGGCGAACTCGGTCATTGGCTGATGGCAAAGGCTGTCCTCGCCTGGCTGGGAGAACCCGTAGCCGCTGCGCCCAGCCTCCAATCGACGCTGCCGGGAAATGCGCACGGAAAGGATATCTTTGATCTCTCATGCCTGTCATAACACGCTTGTAAAAGGCCCAACGACGGGTTGATAAAAAAATTTTTGCGGCAATGGTTTGATAAAAAATAGATTTGCTTATCTTTAATTGCCCAAAATTAACGACATTGCCGCCACGTGAACTTCAAAATGAACAGGAATGCTTCCTGAAATTGGCAGGAGGCGATACCGCAGCTTTCACCGAGATATTTCATCATTATAATGCCCGTCTTTTTCCGTTTGTAAAGCGCCTGACCCGGTCGGATGCCATTGCCGAGGAGATCATCCAGGAGGTGTTTCTTCGGCTTTGGGTTCACCGCGACAGGGCAGCGACGCTCGAACGCCCCGAGGCGTGGCTCTTTCGTGTGGCCTCCAATCTTTCCATGACGCACTTGCGTAATTCCGTGAATGCTGCCGTGAAGCATACCCGCGCTTTCAGGACATCCGGCAGCGCCGCGCCAGATTTGCTTGAACAGCTGGATGGTAAGGAGTTAGAGGTCTTGGTAGAAGAGGCCGTTCAGCGTCTTCCTCCAAAACGGCAGCAGGTTTTCCGGTTGAGCCGGCAAAAAGGACTGACGCATCAGGAGATCGCAGAACAGCTCTCTATATCCCCGAATACTGTCAAAGACCACCTCGTGATCGCCTTAAAATCGGTCCGGGAGTACATCAATCTGTCCGGTTATTCTGCGGGCGCCGTAATGCTTTTGAAGATCTTACACCATTGAATTATTGCAGCTTTTTTTTGCTGTGACCCACCGTCTTTCCCTTCTCGGGAGTGTTTTAAGAAAGAGACACTCCCGAAATGGCCCAAAACACTTCTATAGATGACCTGTTGCGCCGGTATTTGGACGACCGGCTGACGCCCGCCGAATATGAGCAATTGCTCGAATGGCTGCAACAAAAGCCGGAAAACGATTCCTGGGTGGAGTTGCTTTCTGAATTGGGGATGGAACGGCCTGCGGAAGACGGTTATGACCCGGGCAGATGGCAGCCCATGATCGAGGCCATCCTGCGTCAACAACAACAATTGCACGCTGAAGACGAGGGCCGCGCGGATGAAACCTCGAACACCTCAACCCAACAAGGCCCAAAAGCAGGCCCGCAGGCAGTTGTTCGGCTGCTGAAGAGAAGATGGTTATCGGTAGCAGCCGTATTCATGATGGCGATTGCAGCGGGGGTATTGTATGCGGTGATAAAAAGACAACCGGCTGCTCCGGCTATCATCGCGAAAACAACCCCGTTGCAGGATGTAGCACCGCCGTCTACCCGCAACGCTGTAATTACCCTTTCCAATGGTCAAAAAATTGTGCTGGACAGCTGCAAGCCAGGCGTTATTCACACCCAGGATAATGTCGATATCGTAAAGGCTCAGGATGGTCAGATCAGCTACAAATCAGGACCCTCATCCGGGATGGCATACAATTCCCTTTATGTCCCGGCCGGCAGCAAAATCGTAAACATCACCCTGTCCGACGGAAGCAGGGTGTGGCTGAATTCGGCATCCACGCTGAAATATCCTGTTGCCTTTAACGGCGGGGACCGAAAGGTGGAAATTAACGGAGAAGCCTACTTTGAAATAGCGCACCGGGAGGGGCAGACTTTTAAAGTACAAAAGGGTGATCTGTGCATTACGGTACTTGGCACTCATTTCAATGTCAATAGCTACGATGACGATCCGGCAATAAAGGTGACCTTGCTGCAGGGCGCCGTAAAGATCGATAAAGGTAAAGCAGCGGGGATATTGCGTCCGGGCCAGCAAGCCACGCTGTCTTCTTCCGGGATGGCCATCATACCCAATGCCGACGTCGACGAGGCCATTGCGTGGAAGGATGGGAAGTTTCAATTTGGTGAAGCCACCGATATAAAGGCTATAATGCGACAATTGGCCAGATGGTACAACATTAAAGTCATCTACAACGGTAATGTCACTGGGAATGTCGGGGGGGCTATAGCACGTGATATCCCTGTCTCACGGGCACTGAAAATGCTGGCGATGACGGGCGCGTTCTCCTTTCAAATTCAAGACAACAACGTGATCGTAAAAGACGTGAAATAAGGCTTTTTATAAAAAAAGGAGGTGTTGGTACCACCTCCTGTAATATTCAGGTTACTCGGTTAAAAAATCCTGGAGGACTTTTTATTGTTAAACCCAAAACACTAAGTTATGAAATTAAACGTTCGCTTGCCGCGAAAGTTAGCCAAACTGCTGCGCATTATGAAGGTAACGACATTTTTTCTCCTCGCTTTCATGGTTACGGCCAATGCCCGCGATGGGTTCGCGCAAATATCTATCAATGAGCACGATACGCGCTTAACGAAAGTATTCAAACAGCTTCAAAAACAAAGCGGGTACGATTTTCTGTACGATTATGAGCTGGTGAAACAGCAAGGGTTTGTGTCGGTGGAACTCCATGACGCCACCCTTGAACAGGCCATGGCCGCCTGTTTGAAAGACAAAATGCTTTCCTACACCATTGAAGAAAAAACGGTCATTATCCGGCCCAAGAAGATTACGAAGCCATCGAACCCCAACCAGGACGTTGCGCCGGTGCCGATTCTTACCAATAGGCCCATCAAAGGAATAGTAAAGGACGAAAACGGCAAGCCCCTGGCGGGCGCATCCGTGATGATAAAAGGCTCGACGATCGGGACAGTTACCAATGAAAGGGGCGAGTTTGTGCTCGATGTCCCTGACGATGCCTCATTTTTGACCATTTCCTTTACCGGGATGCAAACCGCGGACGCGGCCATTAAAGGATTGACAAGACTGGATATATCACTGAACTACGCTACCGCCCAACAGCAGGATGTGGTCGTGATTGGCTATGGCGTACAGAAAAAGATCGACCTCACCGGGTCTGTCTCCACGGTCACCGGCGACGTGTTGAATAAACGGCCTGTGACGGACGCCGCCACGATGCTCCAGGGTTTGATGCCGGGCGTCGACGTTGTCCAGACCAGCGGACAGCCGGGCGAGGGAAGCGTGAATATCCAGATACGGGGTCTCGGGACCTTTAGCGGAGCAGGAGCGAATCCGCTGGTATTGATCGACGGCATTCCCGGCGACCTCGAGTCGATCGACCCCAATACTATTGAATCGGTTTCCGTACTCAAAGACGCCGCTTCCGCATCCATTTACGGCTCCCGGGCGGCCAATGGCGTTATACTGGTCACGACAAAAACCGGAAAGAATTCCGATGGTAAGATCAGGCTGGAATACAACTACAATTATGGCATCCATAGCCCGACAAAAATGCTGGATCTGGTGTCCAACTCTCCGGATTACATGAATGCCTGGAATACCAATATCAGGAATAGCAACTATGGAGTCGATATTCCCAGCAGAGAATACCAGGCGGCAGATATCGCCGCCTACACCCATCCTTCGGATCCGAAACTTTATCCCAGTTTTAATTGGCTGAAGTTCATCATTCAACCTGCACCGACCACTGTTCATAATCTGAATCTGAGTGGCGGCAGACAAACACGCTTCAATCTTAACCTGGGATATTCGGATGAACTCGGGACCATGCGGGCGTTTACGTACAAGCGGCTTAACGCTGCGTTGAATATCGTTTCCGATGTGAGCAAGAAACTGACTGTAGGGGCCAATTTCTCGCTAAAGAACGGGATAACCAATGCCGACGTAACGGGCCAGCAGAACTACTTCCTTTGCGTTCTTTCACAACCCCCAACCATTATGCCCACGCTGCCTGATGGAAGCGGCAGGTATTCGTGGCGGGCATATACGTTCGAATCATGCAATTGGAATCCATATAAGAAATTAAAGGAAGACGGAAGCCAAACAAAGGATTATACCGCTATGGCTCAGATCTGGTCCGACCTTGAAATTATAAAGGGTCTCCACTGGAATGTCAAGGCCGCCACAAATTACACGACTTCTTTATATACTGCGTTTACAGGGGACAACGGGTATGAGCTGTTGTATCGGGACCCCACCGTGCTGGGCTACCAGTATGTTACCTCTTTGACAAAGACGAATACCAATGAGCTGTACACGAATGTATACACCTACTTCAACTACGCCAAAAAACTAGGCCTGCACAATCTTAATCTGATGGCAGGATACAGCACGGAGCAAGATGATTACAATTTGCTATCCGGTTATAGAAACAGCTACGCATCTCCCTCAACACCGGAACTCGATGCGGGAGCGGTAGCCAGCCAGACAAATAACGGCACGAGCAATTCCTGGGCTATGCAGTCCGCCTTTGGCAGGCTGTCTTACAATTTCAACGAAAAATACCTTCTCGAAGCCAACCTGAGATATGATGGCACTTCGAGATTGTCACCCGATACACGATGGGGCCTGTTTCCTTCGTTTTCAGCCGGTTGGAAATTCGGCGACGAGTCCTTTATGGACTTTTCAAGGTCCTGGCTGACCAACGCAAAACTGAGGGCTTCCTGGGGCAAATTGGGCAACCAGAATATCGGTCTTTATCCCTACCAGGCCATGTTGAGCCTCACAGGCGTATATCCCTTCAATAATTCAACCCTGTCCCAGGGCGTTGCCCAGACCGCCCTCAACAACCAGGATATCAAATGGGAGACGACAACAACCTATGACATCGGATTGGATGCCGCGCTCTTCAAGAAGTTCTCTTTTTCACTTGATCTGTATAAAAAATACACCGCCGACATTTTGAGGGGAGCCCAGACGACGGCCGTAGTCGGATTGACAGCGCCGACAATTAACAGCGGAGCGATGCAGAACACAGGCTTTGACCTGGAAATGAAATATCGGGACCAGATCCGGAGTGGGTCGCTAAAGGGGCTGAACTTCGGTGGCGGACTCGTCGTCGGGGCATTCCGCAACAAGCTGGTGAAATTTGGGGCGATGCAGGACAACGGAAATACCATCGATCAGGAGGGCCGGCCATGGAATACCTTTTATTTGCTTCAGACGGACGGAATTTTTCAATCGGCGGCCGACGTCGCAAAATCCCCGAAGCAATTTGGCCAAAACACCCAGCCGGGCATGTTAAAGTATAAAGATGTCAATGGAGATGGGAAAATTGACAATGCGGACCGGGTCCCAATGGAAAAAGGTGTATTCCCTGCCTTTACCTATGGTTTCAATCTTAATGCGGATTATAAGGGTTTTGATTTATTCGCCAGTTTTCAGGGGGTTGCCGGTTCAAAGGTTTATGTAACCGGTTGGGGCCTTCAGCCTTTTATTCAGGGTACTGCGCCCACGAAAGAGCAGCTTGCCGATGCATGGACACCCACAAATCATTCCAATACGGTTGTGGAGCTCGGGGATCCGGTTTCATTCAACTACCCTTCGACCTATTTCCTGAAAGACAATTCATATATGCGGTTGAAAACGCTGCAATTCGGATATACAATGCCGTTAGCTTGGATAAAGAAGTTCGGCATGACCAGGTTGCGTTTTTACTTTGCGGGGGATAACCTGTTGACGTTTACGAAATATCCGGGCCTTGATCCTGAAAGGGCGGGAAACGGCAATTTTGTCAATTATCCGCAGAACAAGGTCATTTCGTTCGGTGTCAATGTTAACTTTTAATGGTAATAGAAATGAAAAAGATATATTATAAAACAATAGGTGCATTCATGATAGTAGCCGTCTTTAGTGGTTCTTGTTCGAAGGGTATCCTTAATAAGAACCCTACTGATCAACTCTCGGCAGGGACATTTTTCACATCGGCAAATAGTATCGGCATGGCGCTTACGGGCTGTTACGGAACATTGCAGGATATGATATTCACAACTGCCAATCCGATCTATGATTGCATGGCTGACAACGGTTACAATTTCAATAACTATAATTCTACCACCACGCTGTCGCAGGGGCCCATTACACCTACGTCGGGCGGCTATATAGATTTGGTATATTCGGGCTCCTATGCTAAGATCGCCAGGTATAATCAGTTTCTGAAGACGCTGGCCGCGTATAACCAATCTGACCTGGATGCTGGAACCAAATCGGTATACGAAGCTGAAGTCCGGTTGATGAGGGCGATGAAATATTTTGACTTGTATAAATTTTATGGATCAGTTCCCCTGGTGTTGGAGCCGCTGACACTTGCAGATCAATACCAGCCAAAGGCAGATTCCGGCAAGGTGCTGGCACAGATCAATGCAGACATCGACTTTGCCATTGCCAATCTGCCCGATGTGTCCTACGCCTCGAATGACGGTCATTTTGTAAAAGACGCTGCCGAAACACTAAAAGCGCGCGTGTTGCTATATGGAGGTTATAACGACGATGGTTCGGCCAGGGCGGATGTGATGGCACAAGCCGCCGCGGTAATGGCCGATATCATCGGTAAAAGCCATTATAAGATCGCGCCGAGCTTTAGAGGTCTTTTTTGCAATGATATAGGCCAGCAGAACGGGAATCCTGAGTATATATTCTCTGTTAATTATTTAGCACCCAACGATTTGCCAACTTCATTCTGGGGGTGGGGACAGGCTCAGGTCTTCACTGCCGATGCCGGCTCGCCGGGCGGCGCGTTGTTGCCGCTGGCGAACTTTGCAAACGAGTTCGAATTTATCGACGGGACTCCGTTTTCGACGAGCAATCCACTTTATAACCCGAATAATGTCTATCAGAACAGGGACCCTCGGATGGCTAAAACGCTTTTTTCCGACACTACTACTTTTGAGAACGGTTTTTTCCTTAAAATACTCCCGTCTCCTACCGGCTATAGTTATAAAAAGCATATCGAAGGAACTGATGCACAAAATATATATGGCAACCTGAACAGCAGTGACTGGCCGGCGATGAGGTATGCCGAAGTTTTGTTGATGTATGCCGAAGCCGAAAATGAATCGGTGGGCCCTACCCCGGATGTTTATAGTGCAATCAACCAAATAAGAAGCCGGGCTGACGTTTTGATGCCGGATCTGCCCGCGGGTCTTTCGCAGATTCAAATGAGGGCGGCCATTCGCCACGAAAGGAGGATAGAACTCGCATTTGAAGGTTTCCGATATGATGATTTGAAAAGATGGAGAATTGCAACCACCGTATTGAACATGCCGGCCTCGGAATCCATCATTTCGAAAACATTTATACAAAAGAACTATTTATTGCCGTTGCCGCAAAGCGAAATAGATATCAATAAGGGAGTTTTGGTTCAGAATCCGGATTATCAATAGAACCTCTGGTCATCGAACCCATGTAAAGCAAAATAGATAGGCCGGTCCATAAGGGCCTATCTATCTTTAACAACAAATCGAAACGGGTGAAAATAATAGTTGCTACTGTACCGATCCTCTTTTGTTTTATCTTATCATATGCTCAAAAACGAGATTATACGAATTACTGGACAACGGCCCCAAAAAAAATCCCCACAGATAATTCTGTCGACGCACCGCTAATGGGAAATGGGGATATCACCATGAGCGTGGGGTATGATTCCAATAGCCTTACCTATTATTTGTCGAAAAATGATTTCTGGCGGCTCCGGTCACAGGCAGATGGACTGTCGGGCCCGCGTGTGGCTGGTTGTGTAGGCATTACCGTGGAAGGGTTGACGGGCGCAGATTTCACAGCCAGGCAGACCTTACGAAACGGCGAAACGACGTGCTTTTTGACTGGGGAAGATCGGAATATAACAGCAAAGTCCTGGGTATCCGCGACGGAAGATCTCGTGTTTATCGAATTGAGCGCGGGAACCGGGGAAGCCCGGGTTAAGGTCGATCTAACCGCGCCGGCAAACGATCGGGCCGTATTGAGATCCGGCAAATCGGGGTCTGTGTATTGGCTTTCGCGTGCCTTCGAAGACAGCGTGGACATTAAAACAAAAGTCGCCATTTCATTGAAAATATTCGATGCGGATACGGCGAGATCGATTCTGATTCCGCCTAAAGGAAAAGTGACCATTGCGATAGCCGTGGAAAGCAGATTCAAAAAAGAGGACCCGGTTGACTACGTTGTAG
>DASYZH010000015.1:0-14820 GCA_035946435.1 Puia sp.
AGGGGCAGGTGGCCTATTTTGTTGCGGTTAAATAACCGCCATGAAGCTATTTGCCTATATCAGCCCATTGCTTTTGATCGCGAGCCCTCGTGTGTGGGCGCAAACACCTGCCCGGGATTCGGCTTTTCTGAACAGCGTACATGTATTCAAAGCCGTAGAGGTGGTGGGCAAGGGTCCTACCCTTCGCAGCGGTCTGGATAAGAAGGTCTTTTCCGTCAACCAAAGCCTGGTAAGCGTGGGCGGCTCGGCGGCCGACCTGATACAGAATATCCCGAGCTTACAGGTGGATGGCAATGGCAATATCAGCCTGCGCGGGGCAACGAATATAAAGGTCCTGGTCGATGGCAAGCGAACGCTTATCGGCGGCGGGTCCATCGCAGAGCTGCTGCAATCCATTCCCGCGGCTTCCATCGAAAGGATCGAGGTCATCACCAATCCTTCGGCAAAATATGATGCCGAAGGGCAAGGCGTCATCAATATTATTTTGAAAAAGGGCGCCGCCAGGACCGGCTACAATGGCGCTGTAACGGCATCCGCCGGAACAAGGGCAAATTATAATGCGGGAGCCAGCATCAACTATCGCGCCGGCAAGGCCGATATCTATGGGAACTATACTTTCCAACGCAGGAACACCTATAGCAATGGCTATCAGAACATGACCTATTTGAATTCGGGTGACTCTACGTACTATTCCAACGAACGATTCCCCTCGACGACTATCAGGAATGTGCATGACGTGCAGGCTGGGGTCGATTATAATCTGTCTTCGAGGGACCTGCTGAGCGTTACGGGGCAATACAATGGAACGACCAAGGATCGCCATGAATACCTCACCGTCGACAACCTGACGCAACAGCAAACACCGACGCAGCTTAGCAACAGGGCCAATACCATCAATAGCCGGGCAGACAGCTGGGGAGCTGCCGTGGACCTGGTGCACCGTTTTAAAAAACCGGCGGAGGAACTGAACTTTGATTTTGCCTGGTCCACGGGTTCCGACAACGGCTTCCAGGTGTATAACACCGATATCTTCAATGTCGATGGCCAGGCGGTCAAACCCGCACCGGACATCTTGCGGGACACCAAAGGAGGAAAGAACACGAATTACAATATCCAGCTGGACTATACCCTATTCCTTGGCAAGCGAGGCCGGCTGGAAACGGGCGCTCGAAGTCAGCTGGCTTTGAGCAATAGCCGGCAACGGGATGACACCTTTGATACGGCGAGCGGAGGGTATGATGCCGACTATTCATTGATCAATTCCTTTAAAAGCAATAACCAGGTCTATGCTGCTTATGTCAATTACCGGTTGCAGCTTTCGGCCTATACTATCCAGGCCGGGCTGCGGGCAGAGGCAGGCCGGTTCGCCGCCACCATACAAGACTATGATCCGGCCGATGTCCTGGTTCGTACACCTGTGCGTGTCAATACGAACGGTCTCTACCCGGCCGTGTTCGTGACCCGGCAGTTTCCGCATGCCCAGCAGGTACAGCTGAGTTATACGCGCCGGATCAACAGGCCGACCTCGGATGAGCTCGACCCCGTGTGGGACGTATCCGACCCGGTGAATTATGACATGGGGAATCCGACGCTTAAGCCCGAGGATATCCACTCTGTGGAATTGACCTATAAAAAAAGCTGGTTTACTTCGGGGCTTTACTATACCCAGGTGAACAATGTGATCAAGCATATCCAGGTCAACCCCGTGAATGATGTCACCATTACCACTTCCGAGAATCTCCGGCGGGCGATCAACACCGGGCTCGAGCTCATCGGCAATGTGCGGGTGTCCGGGATCTGGAGCTTCACGGCGAATGTCAATGTCTTCGACCGGGTAAATTCTTCGGCCCCGCAATTTGGGATCGAGGCCACCAGCGGTATCAGCTGGAATGGGAATATCACCAATGACTTTTCGTTGGCCAGGGGGCTGAGCGTGCAAGTAAGGGCAGATTATAAGGCCAGCGAGCTGATCTTGCAGGACCGGTACCGGCCGACCTATGGCGTCGATGCAGGGGCGAAGTACGATTTTGCGCATAACAGGGCTACGCTGTCCTTTAGCGCAAGGGATATCTTCAATACCCGACGGTGGACTTTTTTACGGGTGAGCGATTCGCTGCTGCTGGATTTTCAGCGGGTCACCTATAGTGCACGGGCCGCCCTGACTTTCACCTGGCGTTTTGGCAATGGCACCGGTGAACCTAAGCGCCCGAGGGCGGAGCAGGAACAGGAGAAGCGGATCGAGAATAGGTAGGGGGATGCCGATCTGGCCTGATGAACTCGGGGTCAGTGCATGGAACCGCCTTTGTCGAGAGGGTTGGGTTTCAGGTTCTGGACGGCTCCGTGCGCGGTGGTTTTCAGCATGTCAAGGTCGATCTTTTGCCTAAACGCCTGGCGGAACGCTTCGCTTGGTCCCTTCATCAGGATGATCAGCGAGCCGTGTTCGCGGGCATAGGGGTTCGTGATGCTGTCCACCAGCGGGACCGAGGTGAACTCTTTGATGAATTTGTGCTGCATCTCCTGCCTGTCGTCTGTGACGAGCAGGAGTACGTCGAACCGGTCGTAGTCCTTCGGCATCCAATAGAGGAAGCTGGCATTGTCGCTGTAGGCCGGTGGCAGATGGTACTTCGGACCATAGTAGTTTACGGCCCCCGCTTCACCGTAATTATCGCAGAACAGCAGCGTGTGCGCCTTCTCCGTGCTGTCGAGAGAAGCATAGGCTTTGGCGACCTTTTGGGTCATCGCCTCCCACGACAACATATCCGCGAAGTCCTGGGGCAGGGGATGATCTTGCAGGTCCTCCCAGCGGAGGCCCCCCGCTTTCCGGGCCAGGGGGTGATGGACGTAATATTCGGCCAGGGGAGCTGGGGCCTTGAAGGGAAGGAGGAGGGGCACCAGGCGGATGCCTATGAAGCCGCTGAATGCAACCATACCTATTTTCCACCATTTGTTAGCCCAGGCCTCCAGCCGTGGAGCGCCGAATGCGAATAGCACCGGATAGATCCCTTGCGAGTAATAGCTTTTCCCGTGGCCCAGTACCAGGAGTGCGAGTGTGACGACGAACGCCCAGGCTATGAATCGGTATTGCTTCGTGCGCATCGCCCAGACGAGGCCGGTCACCCAGGTAAAGATGGTGGCAACATTGTAGAGGAGCTGGTCCGTGAGGAAAGTCCAGGGACTCATGTACTGGAGCTGGTTATCCTCGAGGGTCTTCATGTGGTAGACCACGGGGAAGCCGTGCCGGGCCTCCCAAAGGAGGTTCGGCAGGAAGAGCAGGAAGCCCAGGCCGATGGCATAATAGAAATGGCGGTTGGTGAGAACCTTTTGGTTCCAGGCGAGGAGGAGGCCGGCCAGCAGGCCGGTGGCGTAGAAGGCCATGGTGTACTTGGCGAGCATGCCGAGGCCGAAGCTGATGCCTGCAACGTAGAGGTGTATGGGCTTTTCAGTCTGCTGAAATCTGATCAGCCCATAGGCCATCGCCGTCCAGCAGAAGATATCCAGGAAGTTCGGCTGGAAGAGGAAGTGCATTCTGAGCCAGGCGCCCGTCACGAAGGGCATCCAGGCCAAGACCAGGGCGAACCAACGGCCGCCCAGGTGAAGCACCAGCCGGCCCGCAAGGACGTATGTCAGCGCGCCTACCAGCGAGGGCCATATTTTGATCGCCCACATCGCGCCGCCCAGCAGGTTCGTCAGCCAGGCGAAGACCGAGAGCAAAGGTGGTGCCTCCATATAGCCCCAGGCCATATGCCGCGCCTCCGCCAGGTAAAGGAGCTCATCCCGGTGCGGGCCCCAGACGGGGCTTTGAAGGAAGAAGGGCAAGATCAGCTTGATCAGGGCGAGGAGATAGAGGAGACGAGTAGGTTTCATAGGAAAAAGATAGAAAGATCGGGGTATATTCAGGGGAAATTTTGACCATAGGCCTAAAACTGGTGCCCTATGGCCGGATTTGACCAGATCGAACAGCCGGCGTTACGAAAGGCTTATAACCTCGGGAACATAGCCGACCGCTCGTATACCGGCGGCCTGGCCGATTTCAATGGAGACGGCTTCCTCGATATAGCGGTTAGTAATGACGCGCCGGATCGGAAACTGGTTTATTTTAACGACGGAAAGGGCAATTTTACCGTTGGGTCCGAATTTGGACTACCCGAATGGCCGACGCGGAACTTAGCCATCGCCGATATCAATGGCGACGGATTCCCGGATCTCATTTTGGCGAACAGGGGTGATTCGGGAAAAACATCGAATTATATCTGCCTGAACGACGGAAGGGGTAAGTTTGGCGCCAATTGCATCGCCTTTGCACCCTACCCGGCCACGACGATATATCCTGCGGACATTAACAAAGACGGTTTTATTGACCTTGTTGTGCCGCATCGTGACGGCGGCCAGAGTTATGTATACCTCGGTAGTTCCGATATGGCTTATTCGGATGCTCATCGAATCCCTTTTGGTCCATCCAACGCTACGATCCGCATGGCGGCGGCAGCAGATTTTAATGGAGATGGGTTACTGGATATTGTAACTATAGACGAACACAAAGGAGTAGCGCTCTATTTTGGGCAAAAAGATCAAACCTTTTCTGCCGGCATTTCTCTGGCTGGTCCGGAGGTCGTCCCCTACGCGCTGGCGATAGCCGATCTGAACAACGACAAAAAAATGGATATCATCGTAGGCCACATAGAGGCCCCGTCGACCATTTTTTTTAATGACGGGACAGGTCGCCATTTTAAATCCGTTTCTTTTGGTGATTCAATCGGTACGGTGTATGGTTTTGCGGTTGGTGATTTCAATGAAGACGGAATTCCCGACATCGCTGCCGCCCGTTCGGAGGGTCCGAATGTTTTGTACTTTGGCTCGTCACAATCAGATAAGATCATCGGTCGGCTAAAGAAAGAAGCATTCAGGGCCGATTCATCTCCAATCGTCAATTAAAAATACGTCTTCCCTATTATAGCCGGCGTCGGGTTGCTGCATGACAACGCCTTGCATGGTGGTCGCAAAACCGTGTGTCAGCATCAGCTGGTAAGCCTTCCGGCGCGCGGTATTTACTCCGCCGACTATTTTGTTCAGGGATCTGTTCCAGGCCAGCTGCTCGCACGCGATCAATAATTTTTCAAAATGTTGACTGGACCCGGGGTCGGAGCTAACGACGGCGAACTTTATATAGCATGTTCCTTCGCCTGCTTCCGTTCCCGCTCCGCAATGACAGATCGCCATTCCGATCAGCTTGCCTTCCGCCCAGAGAAAAACTGTTTCGCCAAGGTTTTGCGCGGATACAGATCGTATTTCGCGGCTTAGGTCCAGGCCCTCGAACACGGAATCGGTGAGGGTATAACATTGTTTCAGCAAGGATGCCGCTTCTTCTTTCCCGGCAGCTGAAAAACGCGACCACGAGATGTTTTGCCGTTTCTCCTGAACCGGTTTGGCCATGGTCGCCGTAAGAAACCGCGGATAGAATCCGAATTTCCGATAAAGATTGACGTGTTTGACGCTTTGGGCAAACGTAAAGAGTCCCAGATGTCTCGAGCCCCAGGCTTTAAAACATTCCATGACCGGCATCAGCAGATGTTGCGCAATTCCCTGATCCCACACCTTCGGATGTGTTGTAAGCGGGCCAAAAAAACCAACGCTGCCCCAGTTGCCTGCAAATACCGAACCTACCACCTCGCTATCCATCCTGGCACAAAATGCCGCCGCCGGGTCGGCTTTCCACCTGGTGTGGACATAATCGGCGTCCCCCATAAATTGCAATGGGTCCGGCATTCCCAGGTAGGTACCAAATGCCAGCCTTGTAACATAATCTGCGGCGTCAAGATCAGCCTGCTGCAGAGAACAGATCAGCACTGTTTCTCCCGCTTTGCTTTTAAATAGTTGTTCCATAGTTGACCAATCGAATTTACCGATTAAACCTGTACTTTTAACTGTTGGCATCCCCGGATGGAAATCAAAACATATGAATCTATCTAAAATAAGTTATCGCGCCCTGGCGGGAGGGGTATTGTTTTCTGTGCTGTTGAGTGCAAATCCAGCCATAGCCCAGCCCCCGATACGCGACCCGCATATGCCCGGTTATGTACCGGCTACGGAACTACCGGATGGCGCCAATCCTTCGCCTGACTCCAACGGGAATTATATTATCGGCCCCACCCATGATCCCGCGCCGGAATCTGCGGTACAGGCAAGCGTCCCGCAGGGGACCGTGTACCGTTTTACCATGGATTCCAAGGACAGCAAAATTTATCCCGGCATCGCCCGGGAGCCAAATACTTTTGGCACTGCCGATCCGGCCGATCCTGCGAAGTTGATCGTCACTACAAGCCATCCGGCTCCTTATACCCGCCAGGTGGCCGTGTATGTTCCCAAACAGTATGTTACCGGCACCGCAGCGCCGTTTATCGTTGGCGCCGATGGGCCGGACAATTTGCTTTTCACGGTATTGGACAACCTGATTGCCGAAGGCAAGGTCCCGCCGATGATCGCCATCTCGATCGGTAATGGCAGCGGAGATGCCCAGGGTAGTGAGCGGGGCCTGGAATACGATGCGATGAATGGCTTATATGCAGAATTTGTTGAAAAGGAAGTGCTGCCGCTGGTAGAGCGCCAGTACAACGTGAGACTAACCAAAGATCCTGCCGGTCGCGCTACCATGGGAGGCAGTTCGGGCGGGTCATGCGCGTTGATCATGGCGTGGTATCACCCGGAATTATATCACCGTGTGCTCACCTATTCCGGCACTTATATAAACCAGCAATGGCCCTTCAATCCGAAAACGCCGCACGGTGCCTGGGAATTTCATGAGCACCTGATCCCGGAAAGCCGTGTAAAACCATTGCGGATATGGATGGAGGTGGGGGACCAGGACCTTTATAATCCAAATGTAATGCGCGACGGCATGCACGATTGGGTTGTTGCAAATGAAAATATGGCAAAAGTACTCGCCGCGAAAAAGTATCAATACCAGTTTGTCTTCGCCCGCAACGCCCGGCACGTCGATCATAATGTAAAAAGGCAAACGCTTCCCGAGGCTTTAGAGTGGCTTTGGAGAGATTATCATCCGGCGGATTAAAACAATCCGGGGAAAAGCCGCCATTTAACTTTAGATCCAGGGGCACCTCGATCGTGACCGTCTTCGAGTATCCCGCAGATACTAACAGGTTTCATAGGTCATCACAGGAATACTGAGCTTTTCCATCTGGACTTTCGCCCAGCCGCTCAATAGCTCGATGGCAGGCACCAGTCCTCTGCCCGTGTCGTCCAGGCTGTACTCTACCCTCGGCGGAACTTCGAGGTATACATGTCTTTTTATCAGTTGGTCAGCTTCCAGTTCGCGCAGGGCCTGGGTCAGCATTTTTGGCGTAATGTCCCGCAAATGCCGCTTTAGCTCTCCGTATCTTTTGGTGCCATGGGACAGATGCCAGAGAATACGGGCCTTATACTTGCCGCCAATCCGCTGAAAGGCATAATCGACGGAACAGTGCTCTGCCTGGCTCACTATTTTTTGCATCTTCTTATTTTTATTGAATTGATTTTCAACATTAGTATGCTTTTAGTATGTAGATACCCAAATAGTGCATACTTGTCACGAATATACCAAGTATTTAATTTTGGCGATTCAAACTGGAATTATGAACGCACTAGCATTTAATAACACCGGCGTGCCGGAAGAAGTATTACAAGTTATCGAAAAAGAAAAACCCGTCCCTGCGGTAGATGAGGTCCTGGTGAAAATGTTGGCAAGCCCGGTGAATCCGGCCGATACCTTCTTTATCCGGGGAACCTATCGCTTCCAGCCGACATTTCCCGATGAGATAGCGGGTTTCGAGGGAGCCGGCATCGTAGAAAGCGCCGGAAAAGACGCTGCTGTTCCCATAGGCTCACTGGTCGCCTTCTTTTATAGAAAGACCTGGGCGGAATATACGGTGGTGCCTGTAGCGGAGCTGACGGTATTACCCGGGGACTTCCCCATCGAAAAGGCCGCGCAATTCAGCCTCAACCCTTTCACTGCCTGGGGCCTGCTCGATGTTGCGCAACCCGCCGCGGGTGAATGGATGCTGCTCACAGGAGCAAATTCCTCCGTGTCACAGATGCTGATCCAGCTGGCGAGACAACGAAGCGTGCGCATCATTGCCCTTGTGAGAGACCTGTCGCAGGCCCCTGGTTTGCGTGCCCTCGGTGCGGATGCCGTATTCGATATCGAAGACGCTGAACTCACCGATAGGATCCGGGAATTGACGGACGGCAAAGGCTTCAACGTGGCGCTTGACGCCATAGGCGGCTCCATCGGTACAAAGATCTTCGAGAACATTGCCCCCTTTGGGAGATTCATCCTGTATGGCTCGGTGAAAAAGGAACCTGCACAATATTTCAACGGACAGATCGTATACAAGAATCTCACCGTAAAAGGGTTTGGCATTCGCGCCTATTTAACGCGGCAAACAAGAACGCAACGTTCTACGATGATACAGCAGTTGATCGAAACCATCGGCAAGCCCAACTTTCAATTACCCATAGCCAGGACCTATACCTTGGACCAATACCAGGCAGCGCTGAAAGAAAATGGTCTAAGCGGCCGACCGGGAAAAGTGTTATTCAAATTTTTTTAAAAGTCTTGGACATGTGCGGCGGTTTTTTTACTGAGACACGTTCTTTATCTTTATGGTCAAAGATGCTGAAAAATGAGAAATCTGATCTACGCCATCAACCTTACTCTTGACGGCTGCCTCGACCATACGCTCATGGTCCCTGATGAAGAATTGTTTGAATATTATATCAACCTCGTGCGAGGTGCCGACGTGCTCATTTATGGGCGTAAAACCTATCAATTGATGGATCCTTATTGGCCTGATATAGCAAAAAACCCTGCCGGTGAGACAATGTCGGATGTCGAATATGCTCAGGCCTACGAAGCTGTCAACAAGGTTATTTTTTCGCGAACGTTAGATAAGGCAGAAGGCCAAAACACGAAAATTGTTCGTACCGACCTTCAGGACGAAATACTCAAATTGAAACAGGAAGAAGGAAATTATATGCTGGTTGGAGGCGTAGCGCTTCCTTCACAACTGATAGCGCTGGGCCTGGTCGATGAATTTATCTTTACAGTGCATCCAATCATTGCGGGGGCAGGGAGACGGCTTATGGAAGGCATTGATCTACAGAGGAAATTACCATTAAAACTTGTGGAGACCAGAACTTGTAAATCGGGATCTGTTTTGCTTCGTTACCTGAAACAGTGAGAGAAAAAATGGAGAATCAGATCCACTATGTCACGAATTTTCAAGACCTCGTTTCTACGCCATTTAGTGGAGTAATGAATGCGATCTGCTGGACTCGTGAACTAATGGGCGATTTTTCTGAGATCGTTAAAAAGGTAGCGCTTACCGGAAATATAACGGTAATTGAACAAGAGGAACTTTGTGAGCTTCAATTGAGTGAGCAAGGGCAACTTGCCCGTGAAATTTTGTTAAATGACCTGAAGGCATTGAAGGCGCATGGCGCATCGCCAATCCTCAATGTGATCAAACACTATGATCGGGATGACGCCTGCCCGTTTTTTCCAACCGATGTTTATTCTTTTCATGTAGATCGCTCACCTATACCAGTCGATACCTTTTTATGCACTTACTATGGCGAGTCGAGTGAACTATTGCCAAATTCGCAAGGCAAAAAGAAAGTACTTATCCCAGAAATACGTGATGAACTCAAGAAACTGTATCATGGAGCAGATGAAGGTTTTGAATCGTTCTTAAGTGAACATTTCTTTGATCTACACTATCAAGCTGAACCTAATGCACGCTTAATAAGCTTAGGCCTTGGTCACTTATGGAGGTTGGCGGTTGACCATCCTGAAAGTCCCGTTCCACCTTGTCTTCACCGTGCGCCCAAGGAAAGATCCGGAGAGAACAGGTTGTTGTTGATCTGCTAAAAACCATACATACCACCCGAAACGGAAATTTGCTCTCCCGTAATCCACGCCGCCTCATCGGAGGCAAGAAATACAACAGCTTTCGCAATATCTTCGGGCTGACCTCTACGACCAAGCGGTGTATTGGCAATAAACATTTTTTCATATTCACTGCCAGCAGTGACGCCCGCGCTGCGTGCACCTTCTGTTTCGGTAGCGCCCGGCAAAACGGAATTGATACGAATGTTCTTTGCACCCAGTTCTTTCGACAAAGAAACCGTTATGGCATCTAATGCCGCTTTGCTGGCAGAATACAACGAGGCCGCCGGAAGCGGCATTTTGCTTGCACCCGAGCTGATATTGATGATATTGCCACCCTTGTCGCCAAACAGTTTCAAAGATGCCTGGATAGCAAGTATAGGCCCCAAGACATTGACGTAGAAAGTCTGATGAAAAGTTTCTACCGATACCTGTTCAATAGGTGCGTATCCTTGAAAGACCGCATTGTTTACCAAAATATCCAACGTGCCGAAAGCCCTTTTTGTTTCTTCAAACAGCCTGATCACATCGGCTGCTTTCGATACATCGGCCTGTACCGAAATGGCTGTGCCTCCGCCGTCGGTTATGGCTTTCACCACTTTATCCGCTCCTTCTTTGCTTGAAGCATAATTTACAACAACCTTTGCGCCTTCCCTGGCGAAGTGTTTTGCGATAGATGCACCTATTCCTTTTGAAGCACCGGTAACTACCGCTACTTTGTTTTTTAAATTATTCATTATTTCTATTATTAAATGTTTGACCGATAAATTTATTTCACTGAGAAGGCATTAGCCATACCACCATCCGCTAAGATATCGGCGCCTACGATGAAGGTTGAATCGTCGGAGGCTAAAAATACAGCCGTTTTTCCGATCTCAGCCGGAGTCCCTTGCCTGCCAAGCGGCGTAAGATCGATCCAAATTTGCTTCACCTGGTCCACCAGATCCTGCGGTACCATCTTTCCAAAAACCGGCGTGTCAATTGAGCCAGGCGAAATTGTATTCACCCTTATTCTCCTTGACAATAGATCGAGCGATAAGCCTCTGGCCAATGAAATAACGGCTGCTTTTGCAGCGGCATATATCGTCGCTCCGGGTGCAGCCCGGTGTGCGGCGTTCGACGCGATCAGTATAATGGAAGCGCCGTCATTTAAATAAGGAAGCGATTTTTTTACGGTGAAATAGGCGCTTTTTAAATTCAGGTCCATATAGCGGTCGTAACCTTCTTCCGTTACATCGGTTATCGCCATCAAGGGAATCCCGTCCACGACGCCACCTGCATTCACTACCAGTGCGTCTATCTTCCCAAACTTATCAGCCGTCGTCCTATACAGGTCCTCCAGGTCATCGAGATTTGTTACGTCTCCTTTTATACCTATAAAATTACCACCCAGGGTTTTGACAGCGTTGTTCAACGTCGTCTCATTTCTTCCGGCGATTGCACCGACTGCGCCTTCGTTTTTAAATGCCTCAGCAATACCAAACCCGATACCGCTATTGCCGCCTGTAATCACGGCAACCTTGTTTTTCAGCTTACTCATAATTCCTATTATTTAAATTTGAACGACAAAGTTAGATCGCGGAAGTTATTTTTAGTAACTTTGTGCTGAAAAATAACAGTAACATCGGTGTAACAAAGTAACATTATGGGGTGTAAAATAGAGGAGTTCCAACAGGAACAAAAGAAAAGGATGAGAGCCGTTCAAGATTCAATGGACGTGCTGAATGGGAAATGGAAGATCTCTATTATCTCGTCTATCTGCTGTTACGGCAAAAGACGGTTTTCCGATATTTTGAATGACGTCACCGGCATTTCGAACAGAATGTTGAGCAAAGAATTAAAGGAATTGGAAATAAATCAACTGGTAAAGCGAACCGTTTTGGATACACAACCTATAACGGTTCAATATGAACTTACGGAACACGGCAATACGTTACAAACCATAATCACCAATCTTATGGATTGGGGAATTGTACACCGAAAGAAAATTGTCGGGAAATAGGAAATGATATTACCGAAAGACAACCTTTTTGAGGCAGTGCAACCTGCTGATCCCCGGCCTCGCCTGGCGATTCAGCAGATCCGGGCATGGACGCGAGGCGAAATTAAGATGATGCAGTGTCGCGCAGCAGGTGGGCATGCCATGGCTGCGGCAAGAGATTTGAAAGGCGCGGCCCGAAACGCGGCTTATGCTGCCGGACAGGCGGCAGTAACAGCCCATGTGGCAGCACACGAACTTGGAGCTGCCGCTTATGCAATTAAAGCTATTAGGGAGTCTGTTAAAGAAAGTGAAAAAAGCGATATAGGGCAAAAAGAATGTCAATGGCAGCGGGATCAACTACCAGATAATATTCGCGATCTTGTCCTGGATGATCAAAGATTAAGAAATCATATCTGTTGGAATGTGTTCAATTGCTGAAAGGATAAATCAATAGCTGCTATGGCTATCTCATTGGGAATATTTTGAAACAATTCATATGGTTGTACTAGATTGGCTTCTTGATTCGGATCCCGCCATCCGCTGGCAAGTGTTGCACGATCTCGCCCATGCGCCGGTCGAAGTAGCCTCAGCGGAACGCGCGAGGGTAGTTACCGAGGGCTGGGGCGCCCGACTTCTGGCATTGCAGGGTGAAGATGGCCAGTGGGCGGGAGGCGCCTGCTTCCCCGCGCGGAAGTTTCGACCGGTGCCACCGGAGCCAGGCCAGCCCTGGACCGCCACGCTGCCGACACTCCAGCTGCTGCGGGATTTCGGGGTAGATCCGCGCGCTGACCGGATGCAACGGGCGGTGGCGCAGGTCAGGGACCACTGTCATTGGGAGCACGCCGGACAGCCGTTCTTCAGCGGCGAGGTCGAACCATGCATCAATGGCAGACTAGTCACATTAGGCGTTTATTTCAATCAGAATGTAGAGGGTGTGGTCTCCCGCCTTCTCGGCGAGCAGCTCGGAGATGGTGGATGGAATTGTGAAGCAGAGAACGGTTCCGTCCATTCGTCGTTCGCGACGACGATCAACGTTCTGGAAGGATTGTTGGCGCATGAGCGCGCCACCGGTGGCTCCGTGGAATCCATTGCGGCCCGGCGCCGGGGCGAGGAATACCTTCTCGAAAGAAGACTTTTCCGGCGTAAGAGCACGGGCGAGATCGTCAATCCCGCCTGGTTACAATTCTCATTTCCCATCCGCTGGCATTACGACGTGCTACGTGCACTCGAATACTTCCGTTTAGTAGGGGATGCGCCGGACCCGCGCATAAACGAAGCGATCGACTTGCTTCGATCCAAACAGCAATCCGATGGCACCTGGCTACTGGAGAACACGCATCCCGGCAAGGTTCACTTCGCGTTGGAGAATGTCGATGGACAGCCCAGCAAATGGAACACGTTGCGAGCGCTGCGCGTCTTACGCTGGTACGACAAGCCTGCCCACTCAGACAGGCGTTCCCGCTAATTTCCAACCACTTGGGTCAAGGCCCAGTAACTTAGCCACCGTAAATCCTCCGTTGGCAACCTTTTTTCCGTTGTTCACATACATTTGTCCCCCGACGCGTATCCGGCTGGTTAGATTTGGGTTATGAAACAACTGATACTGCTTTGCTTTGCGCTCGCGTTGATATTGGGCTGCACCAAAACAGGCCCTCAGGGTGCCCCCGGCGCGGCCGGCGTGGTGGGTCCCGCCGGCGCCAACGGAACCATTATTTACAGCGGCAAAGGCGAGCCTTCCGCCACGCTAGGCAACGTAGGCGACTTTTATCTCGATGTGATGAATCTGGGCCTTTATGGACCCAAAACAGCCGACGGTTGGGGGACAGGCTATTCCCTCAAAGGCGGTCAGGGGGACACCGGGGCTACAGGACCGCAGGGCGCAACCGGAGCCACTGGGCCTACCGGTGCGGCGGGTTCCCCCGGCACCAAAATTTATAGCGGCTCGGGCGCGCCGACTGTGGGTCTGGGTATCGTGGGGGACTTTTACCTGGATACCACATCCCATGACCTTTGGGGGCCGAAACTAGCCAGCGGCTGGGGGACCGGTGTCTCTCTGGAAAGCCCGCCGAATGTCTTGTACACGGCTTGGGTGAACATGGCCGATCCGAGCGCACAAGCGGAAAATATAGATTTGTTCTATGTCGAAACCAACTACCACATCCAGGCCTTGGACAGTTCCATTATAAATACTGGCGCCGTGTTTGCATTCGGCAACCTGGCCGGGTATGCTGCTTATGAGGACCCCTGGCCCGCCGGAAAAATCGGGCAGCTTCCCATCGTATTGCAGTACACCCATTACCCCGTCACGACTATGATTACGGACACCTGGTCCTGCGTATTTTCCGCGGGGGATGCCGACATCATATACAGTACGGATGACGCCAATCTTACGGCCATGAGCAACGTCCAGCATAATTTGTTCCGGTTCGTTCTGATTCGGGGTGGAGTGAATACATCCACGCCGCAGGCCTATATCCAGTAAGTGAATCCGCCTTTGGCACATATCTGCTAAGGCGTAAAAAGCGTCGGCGCTTAGTTTGAAACATGGCCATACGGGCTTAAAGGCTTAACTTGGATCATGCGCTCTATATTCTATTGCTTATTTATCTGCTGCATCTTCCCGGGGGCCTTCGCACAAGCGCAGGAGACCCCCAGGAAACCGATCAGTGTTCTCATCGTGGATGGATTCAGCAATCATGACTGGAAACAAACCAGCCTGATGACGAAACGGATCCTTGAAGAATCCGGACGTTTTACGGTTTCTATCTCCACCGCGCCCGGTGCGGTCGACGATACAGGCTGGGCTTCGTGGAACCCAGAATTTGAGAAATATGAAGTCGTCATCCAAAACACCAATAACATTCAAAATCCCGCGCTGCGCTGGCCCAGAAGGGTGGAA
>DASYZH010000016.1:0-14089 GCA_035946435.1 Puia sp.
AAAGACCTGCCCGGCAACACCGAATTCAGCTTTCAATACCTCCTGCCCTGGGCCTACCTGGGCAAGCTCGGCTGGTTAAAAGACGAACGCTGGACCTACACCAATACCACGACCTATGTCCTGCTGAAGCCCGGCGTCTCCCGGGCCGCTTTCGATGCCAGGCTGGGCCATTTCCTGAAACCATATGTCCCCGCTACGGGGCAGTTCGCCAACCGCGAGACCTTTACCCAGCCCATCACCCGTAATCATCTCTATTCCAAAGTGGAGAATGGCCGGCTCACCGGCGGCCTCATCACAATGGTCCGCCTGTTTGCGGTGATCGGCATCTTCATCCTGCTCATCGCCTGCATCAATTTCATGAACCTCAGCACGGCCCGCAGCGAGAAACGCGCGAAAGAGGTCGGCATCCGCAAGGTCGTGGGCGCCCTGAAAAGCTCGCTGATCACCCAGTTCATCGGCGAGAGCATCCTGCTGGCGCTGCTATCCTTCTTCCTGGCGCTGGGCATCGTGCAGCTTAGTCTAAAACCCTTCAACCAGCTCATCGGTGCCAGTCTATGGCTCGATTGGGCCAACCCGTATTTTTGGCTGGCTTCAACGGCCTTCGTGCTGTTCACCGGCGTTGTGGCGGGTTCCTATCCTGCCTTCTATCTATCCTCCTTCCGCCCTGTCACCGTGCTCAAAGGCGCCTTTAAAAAGGTGGGTGCGTTGGTCACACCCCGAAAGGTCCTGGTAGTTCTCCAGTTCAGCTTCGCCGTCCTCCTGATCATTGGCACCATCGTCGTCGAAAAACAGATCGATTATGGCCGCCATCGCCAGGCGGGTTATGATCGCAATGGGCTGGTGTTTACCTTCGTCCAGGGCGACGTGCTCCCGCATTATGACGCCATCAAACGCGATCTGCTCAGTAGCGGGGCAGCCGTAGCGGTCACCAAACTGTATTCGCCGATCACCACCGTCTGGAATGAGACCACCAACCTCTCCTGGCCCGGAAGTACCGAGGCCGATAAAAAACGCTATTTCAACGACTACGAATCCGACGCGGATTTTATCAGGACAACGGGTGCAAAGCTCATCGCGGGCCGGGACATCGATCTCAAGGCCTATCCCACGGATAGCACGGCCATCCTGCTCAACGAAGCAGCGGTGAAGATGATGCGGCTCAAAGATCCCATCGGCGCCACCATTAGGAATGAGAACGGTATCGATTGTCATGTGGTCGGCGTCTTCGGCGACTTTATCATGGAATCGCCTTATAGTAAGATCAGCCCCATGATCGTGCAGGGGCTGAGTACCAACTATCCCGTGGTCCATTTCCGGCTGAATCCGGCGAACTCTTTCGCCGACGATCTGGAGAAAGCCGGGAAGATCTTCAAACTATACAACCCCCAATATCCCTTCGATTATTATTTCGCCGACGACTTCTATAATAGTAAATTCAAGGCAGAGCAGCAACAAGGGACCCTGGGCCTGCTCTTCGCCGGACTCTCGATCTTCATTTCCTGTTTGGGCCTCTTCGGTCTCGCATCGTATATGGCCGAAACCAGGATGCGCGAGATCGGTATCCGCAAGGTGCTGGGCGCTTCTGTCGCCGGTATTGCCGGGCTCATGGCCAGGGATTTCGCGGGCCTCGTGTTGATCGCCGTGTTGATCGCTTCGCCCATCGCGTGGTATGCCATGGATCACTGGCTGGCGACATTCGACTATCGGATACACCTGGGCGCCTGGATCTTCCTGGTGGCCGGCGCGCTCGCGATCCTGATCGCCCTCGCGACAGTGAGCTACCAAGCCGTAAAAGCCGCGGTCGCGAATCCCGTGAAAAGCCTGCGAACCGAATAGTCCCGCCGCAAGCCGTCACCCTCGACCCCGCCAACGCCGAAGCCGCCCAGGCGCTGCCCCAACTGCCTTAGCCCACCCGACTCGCCAAATCCGCCTGTTGTATTCGGCAGATATGGGAAAATATATTATTTTTAAGGCCTCCAACTCCCCTTTTATGAAAATACAACTGACCCTATTTGCCCTTGCCCTTTCGCTTTGCGTCGAGGCGCAGCCGCCCGGTGTCAAGCCGCCACCGCCGCCATTACCGTTCGACATGCCCGGGACGGTGCCTTTATATACTAGTTTGGGGGATCTGTTCCATAAAAATAAAGAGATCAGCAAGAAACATATGTTCCAGATCTTGTTGAAGGACAGTTCCTCTTTGCTCGTGGAAGGAAAGATCGATTTCGACTCCGCCTCCTATTACCTTTCCTGGACGGACAAAACGGTGAGTAAAAAGGATTCGGGGCGGATAAAAAAGATGTATCCCGGCCAGACCCGGAGTATTGCCGTCGTCGATGATTATGGATCGATCACACTCCTGGGCCGGGCGGCAGAGGATGCGTGGCTTTTCCCCGTCATCAAAGGTCAGCTCACTGTCTATGCGCCTTTTGCCGAGGACAACCTGCCGGACCCTCTCCTTCTATTCGTCCAGGATGGAAAAGGTCCGCTCAATGAGATGACCATGGACTACTTGAATGTCCTGATGCACGGTAATGAAAAGGCCTTGAATTTGTTGAATAAAGGCAAAGTGCGCAAAGCTATCGAACAGTTCAATGAATAAAGGGTGGCGCAAGCCAGCGCAGTAACCTACCGCCGCACCCGCCTGAGTTGTATCTTACTCAACGGCGTCAGCACCAGCGGCACCTTCTCGATCACCGCCTGATCGCTATCGATCCCATACGCCCGGCTATCCGACCGCGCCAGCCGCAAAATAGAAAAGTAGGTATTCAGGATAAACCCTTCCCGAGCCGAGAACTCATTGTCATAAGACAAGAAACGCTCCAGGATCACGAACTTGAAATCCCTGGGCCGCCCCGCCTTGGGGATCTCCCCGCACGCCGCCATCTCCTCCGCCACCTTCCTGAGCATCACGCCGATCCGCGGCTGTACCCGGAAACCCAGCCGGAAATTCACGCGGATCACCTTCTCCAGCTCCAGGGTATCGACATCATACTCCGACGTATAAGGATCGTCCGTCCGCTCGATATTCACCAGCCAGTAGGTATCGGCCCGCTTCGGCACGTTGTCGAAGATAGAATCGATGATCCGCTTCTCGATCTCATGCGGCGAAGACCGCGTGAGATACACTACGTGCATCGAGTACTTGGGCAGGCTCATGTCCTGGCTCAGCTTCACCAGCTGCGGCAGATACGGCCGGATATCCGTAAACGTCAGCAACCGCAACGTAACCTTGCGTGCGTTGTACCACACGTACATGGTCGTGATGAGCCCGATCTCGAAGACGAGAAAGAATAGTCGTTTCAGTAGCTTGACGGCATTGGCCACAAAAAAGCTCGTTTCGACGCATAGGAATATGGTCACAATGGCCCCCACGATCCAAAAGGGATATCGTTTGATATACCGCAAAAAATAAAACACCAGTACCGTCGTCATCAACATCGCCACCGTGATCGAGAATCCATAGGCCGCCGTCATCGCCTCGCTGGTCCGGAAGTACAGAACGACCAGCGAACACCCGACGAACAGGATCCAGTTGATGCTGGGGATATAGATCTGTCCCCGCACATCGGTGGGATATTTCACCTTTACCCGCGGCCAGAAACCCAGGCTGATGGCCTCGCTGATGAGGGTAAACGAACCGCTGATCAGGGCCTGGCTGGCGATAATGGACGCCACCGTGGCGACCACCACGCTGACCAGCAGGAACTGCGGTGGGACGATAGCAAAAAAAGGGTTCACTCCACCGAGGTCAGGTTTATGCTGCAGCATCGCCCAGGCGCCCTGGCCGAGATAGTTCAGGACCAGCGTGATCTTCACAAAGGTCCAGCTCCAATAGATATTTTGACGTCCGCAATGCCCCAGATCGCTGTACAACGCCTCCGCCCCCGTAGTACATAGAAAGATAGCGCCCAGCAGCCAGAACCCATGCGGATGTTCGATCAGCAGCCGCAACCCATAAACGGGGTTCAGCGCAGCCACTACGCCGGGATAAAGCAGCATCTGCCGGATACCGGCATAGCCGAGCATGGTAAACCATAAGAACATGATGGGCCCGAAGGATCCCCCGACAACCTTGGTCCCAAACCGTTGAAAGATAAAGAGCAGCAGCAGGATCACCAGCACGATCTCCACTACCAGGGTGTTCCCGGGAACAATATGCTGTTCCAGTCCTTTTACCATGTTGAGTCCCTCGATCGCCGAAGTAACAGTGATGGGCGGGGTAATGATACCGTCCGCCAGCAGCGTCCCGGCGCCGATGATGGCCGGGTAGACCAGGAACTTCCCGTAGCGGCGGACCAACGCATAGAGCGAGAAAACACCGCCTTCCCCATGGTTGTCGGCTTGCAGCGTAATGATCACATATTTGAATGTCGTTTGCAGGGTCAGGGTCCAGAAGATACAGGAAATGGCTCCGAAGACCAGCCCCTTGTTGACCCCACCCCCTTCGGTGAGGATCGTTTGAAAGGTATACAACGGCGAAGTACCGATATCTCCATATATAATGCCGAGGGCAATGAGGATGCCTGCACCCGAAGCCCGCTTTAGGGAAACACTCATATAAACAAATTTAACATAAAAATCGGGCCATCGCATTAACATTTGCTTACCGAATGGCCGCACCTCCTTAACGCCCGATTAACCGCTTTTTAATTTCCATTTGAGACCTTTGTTCGGTACTCCTTTGGCCGCTGCTAACGCTTAAAAACACCACATGACACCTTTCTACCCGAACCTCAGCAGGTGGATACTGCCGTTATGTTTGATCCCCTGCTGCCTCACGCAACTGCGCGGGCAAAGTGTCTCGCCCACCGAGGTATCCCGGCAGACATCGTTTATCACGCATGCGCCGGTCCTCTTACCATCCCTGCTCAGGGAGCAGCAATTCGCATCCATGAAGAATTTCCTCGGCAACTGGCGGAACTCCCGGTACCCCAGCCAGGAGCTGATCTTTGCCACCGAAGCATTGCTGGCGATAGAGACCGGCACCTTCTCCTCGTATTTGCTGCCCTGCGATTGCCTGTCCTTTCTCTCCGGTTACGCGCGGGAGCTAAATGACCTCGACACGCAGGGCAGCAGATTCAGGTATTATCTGTTCCTGGATCCTCCCTACAGGTACGATGCGACCATCGAAGCCAGGAGCTTTATCCTTTTCCTTCACTCCTGGGCGGAGAACCTGCTCCAACGCCCTGGCCTCGACGAAGATGAGCTGTTCCTATGTCGCACCATCTGGGGGGACATCTCCAATCCTAAGGCCGAAGCCCGAAGGCATCCCGAATCCTGTCCCCGCATCGCCTATACCCAGCAGTTATACTAAACCTTGCTAGCATGAAAAAGACCTCCAAGATACACCTGGTGCTCGTCACCGCTATATTGGCCTCCTGCAACCGGGTGATCATCCCCGACCAGCCCGAAGCGGGTTATACGCCCGACCCCAGTCTCACTGCTGCCCCATTGGACAATGACGATAGTTCCGCCTGCGTTTGCGGGGTCGACACCACGTACTATAACTACCCCCTCGACTATTTTAATTTTTATTTCAACGGTCCGCCTTATGCATTTCGGTACGCTCCTGCATCTATATATCGCAAAGGCGCCCATTGGCCCAGCCATGCTTTCGTCGTTCGTGGCGGCTTCGGCAAGGCTGCGGCGTCTACTGCCTCCTAAACCCTAAACCCCTCACATATGCGACGCATTGCCATCCCGGCCAGGAACCACTGGAAGGAGGCCGTTGAACGGCTGGGCTTCGGTTTCCATACGACCAATGTCCCCTATTGGGACGAAAGCGCCTATTATTCATTCACTATGGATGAGATCCTCCTGCTCGAAGATGCGACGGCCGAGTTATGGGAGATGTGCCTCACTGCGGTACAATACGTCATCGACCGCAAGCGATATGAGCTGTTCCATATCCCCGCGGAGATTGTTCCGCTCCTCGAACGTTCCTGGAAAGAAGACCATCCTTCGCTCTATGGCCGCTTCGATCTTTGCTATAAGGAGGGACGGGTGAAGTTGCTGGAGTTCAACGCCGACACTCCGACCAGTCTTTATGAAGCAGGCATCGTCCAGTGGTTCTGGCTACAGGATTTCGACGAGAACAAGGATCAGTTCAACAGCATCCACGAAAAGCTCATCGAACAATGGCGTTTTCTACGGCATTACCTCTATCCCGGGCCCTTGCATTTCGCGTGTATCCGCGGAACCCTCGAAGACCTCACCAATACGGAATATATCCGCGATTGCGCGATCCAGGCGGACATCGACACGCATTTCCTGTATATCGAAGAGATTGGCTGGGATCCCGGTCAGCAGGTCTTTGTCGACAAGGCAAGCCGGCCAGTTCGTAATCTCTTCAAGCTCTATCCATGGGAGTGGATCGCAGGCGACGAATTCGGCGAGAACCTCGCCATCGATAAGAACCGAACCTTGTTCATCGAACCCGCGTGGAAGATGATCCTGTCGAATAAGGCGATCCTCGCCGTGCTGTGGGAACTGTTTCCCGGACATCCTCATCTGCTACCCGCCTATTTTTCGGCCAGCCGGCTCACCAACTATGTCAAAAAACCTATCCTGTCGAGAGAAGGCGCGAACATCGATATGGTCATGGGAGAAAAAGTGATCTGCCGCACGGGAGGCGAATATGGGGAAGAGGGATTTGTCTATCAGGAAATGTTCCAGTTGCCCGATTTGGGGGATAACTATCCCCTTATAGGGTCCTGGATCATCGGCCGTGAACCCGCGGGTATCGGCATCCGCGAGGCAGGTGGCCTCATCACAGACAACCTCAGCAGGTTCATACCGCACCTTATCGAGTAGGAAGATCGTGCCCTGCAGGATGGTCCGCTTAAGGGATCACTATTGATTTTTAGCAGTCTTTGTCGCAAATTGAAATTCGCCAAAGGAAGCGATCTTGGCCCTCGAGTGTGTCCTGGGATCGTCTACATCCAGCTCTTCGACATATATACGGAGTGTATCGGGAATTTCGTTCGTGGGGACTTCGACACCCAGCCATTCCGGGTCCAGCTTGGCATTGTTGACATAATTCTCCACATCAGCCTGGATAACCTTTTTGGCGGGTAGCCGTTGCCGCCAGCCCGCACCGTAGAGCACCGTCCGATGATCAGCGATATTGCCTATCCACCTGCCCAAACCACTCGGATCATGGGGATTTTCACTCGCACCAAATACATCCGCGGTGTCCATATTGATGATGGTATACCGGTCTGTAGTTTTTCCCCCGTTGTCAAAAACGATAAAATTTTTCATAATATGTCCATTAACACTTGACAAAAACGCAACATCGAGCAGACCGAAGCCCGCAAGACGTAAAAGTTACAACCAAATCGGGTGCCACACCAACAGCGGTATGTTAATCAGATACTAATGACTGGTTATCGCATCTACGATCGCCACACCCACATAAAATTCCTTCGTATCCACATGGAGCGCACCCGCGGGCATATTCTTGATTTCCATTGTCTGCCAGTTAGTTGTGGGATAGATCCAACCCATGCTGTCTTTCGAGACCGGGATCTTCACGGGCATACGGAAATTGTTAACATTGGCCTCCCACTTGTACCGGAGAAACAGCCCCTCCTTTTCAGAATGAACATCCAATACCAAAACGGGGATCGAAGGATACCGCAGATACTGGTCGAAGAAATACGTATAATCTTTTCCCGTAGCCTTGTTGAAAAAGTCCACAATGTCATCCGTCGTCACCGGTTGATACCGGTATTTCTCCTGGATGCCCCGCAAGATGCCGAACCACAGACTGTCATTGTCGATCACATCGCGGAGTGTGTTAAGCATCCTTTCTCCCTTGAGATACATGTCGCCCATATGGAAATTGTTGACATCATACACCCCGATAATGGCTTCTTTGTTGCCCGGCTCACCGGCGCTCAATCGCCGCAAGGCGCTATCGCGTCCTTCCAGCGCGCAATAATTAAGGAGCTCCGCATAGGAAGCAAAGCTCTCATGGATCCACATATCGGCATAGTCCCGGCAGCCGACGTTATTCCCCCACCATTCGTGCGCGCACTCATGCCAAAAGGTCAAACGCAGCCCCGCACTGTCATGCCGGGTGCTGTTAAAGGGATCGTTCATCGACCCGATGCTCACCGCACCCTGGTGCTCCATGGCATATACCGATTCCAGTACATTGAATCCGTCCTTAGGGAAAGGGTAGGGACCGAAATCCTGTTCATACAATGCCAGCATCCGTTTGGCGTCTGCAAAGAACCGTCGTGCGAAACCCTCGTTATAGCGCTGCGAATAAAAGTTCAGCCGAAGACTGTCGTGGCCCCGGACATAGACGTCCGTGAAATGAACATAGTCCCCGATATTGATGGCCACATCATAGGAAGGGATCGGGTAGTCGACATACCACACATATTTTGTCTGCCGGTTCGGCAGTTCTGTTTTGGCGAGCAGCCGGCCATTGGAGATGTCGGTAAGACCCCTGGGAACTGTCACGGTGATGCGCATGCTGTCGGGCCGGTCGGACAGATGATCCTTGCAAGGCCAGAGTACGTTCGCGCCTACCCCCTGGCACACGGATTCGATCCAGAACTTCCGATCTCTGTTCCAAACCCAGAAGACCCCACCCCGCAGGATTTGCATATCCGGCTCCAAGGGCACTCCGTTATATATGACCTTCAGAGAGTCGATGCTGCCTTGACGCACCATTCCGGGAAACTGGACAAAAACCGCATTGCAATCTCGTGTATACGACAGCAAAAGCCCATGATAAAGGATGCTGTCGATCTTCAGATTCTCGTGCAGGTCGATCTGTAACCGGTCGAGATCGTTCACCGCCCGGAACCGGATCACATTGCTGCCCCGGATCGATTTCGTCTCGGGGTAGATTTCAAGGTCGAGATCATAAAATAATACGTCATAGCAGGTGCGCAGCGGTGTCAGCCCGCCCTGTAAGCTGTCGGCATGCGTAAACCCGTTGACGCGGTTCGATATCCGCGGAACGTTGGCGGAAACCTTCCTCAGCTCGAGTACGTCGGCGCCCGTGGACATCAGCTCGCCGATCTGCCCATTCTTTTCACGGAGGAAACGTATCCGGAAGTCTCCGGTGGGGCTCTTCCACAAAAAAAGTTCCCCCGATCGCTGCAAGAAGGGCCTTTCGGGTTCATCGCCTACGCGGCCAACCAACACACCATTTCGTTCTTGCACATGCAGAATGCGATACGGATTGGCCGGTAGCTGGAAATCGCCTGTGTAGCCTTCCGGATCGCCGTAGATACGCACCCATTTATATGTTCTTGAGCCTTGGGAGAATTGCATTCGGTCGATATTGCCGGCGCTGTCTTTAAAAAATTGGATGAGGGCCCTTGGCCGGATATGTTGCGGTTCAAAACGCAGGGGGCCCAAAGGTGTCATGGAGGTAGCCCCCATTCCCACGATTTGCAGTAACCACCCATTTTTGTTTTGCGCAACTTCGAAGGTGAAGTCGGGTCCTTTTATCGTTTTATAAACACCCGGGATGCTGGTGTCGCTCGCGGCCGGCTGCGCCGCTAACCCAAAGGACCAGATCAAAAAAATGCCGAGAGAAGCTAAGGTCTTCATGTCTTGTCGATTTCCCACAAAACACGACCACCGGCCCCTCCACACCTATTCAAATCCGGATTTGATCACAATTGCCGGCCATATATTCCTTGGGGCTCATCCCCGTGGTAGCCTTGAACGCCCGCTGAAAGGTCGGGAGCGAATTGAAGCCACATTCATACGCCAGGCCCGCAATGGTCAGCTCCCTGCTCTCGGCCCGCTGCAGGCGTTCTTTGACCGCATCGATCCTGTACCTATTGACGAAATCGTTGAAGGTGATATCCATATGCTGGTTCAGCACGGTAGACAAAAGCTTCGGCGCGGCCCCGCAGTGCTGCGCCAGCCTGCTCAGGTTGAGATCGGCATTCAACCATAGCTGATCTTCTTCCATCGATCTCTTCAGGAGCTGGATCAATGGCCCCAGTTTTTCTTCAGGGATCGCAACGCCGGCCTTTTTATCCGGCTCTCTTCTGTAGCTGATAAAGTATCCCTTTACACCGAGATAATAGATGATGGCCACCAGGGGAAGATAAAGCGGATACCAGTCGAAGCGGTCGATCAACGCATCCCCGATCCGCGGCAGCTCGTAGGGGATCAGAAAAAGCAGCCAGAAAATAGTGAATGCCCAAAAGACCCGCAAAAAGCCCATCGGCCAGCGTTGTTTCCTCTCGGCCGCCTCGGTGTCGCCGGCGTTCCGCGTTGGATGGACCACTGACCCTGCATTATGCCGGTTCCGTCGCAGATACCTCGTCGCCAGCCCCAAATAGATCGCCGTCGAGATCCAGCGCGGGATATCGCTATACTGGTTATAGTTATCCAGCCATGATCCAAAATGTCCGGCAAGGGGCCCATTGCCGGACACCAGCCCGCAGAGCACGGCAAGGATAAAAACAAGGGACGCAACATGCTGAAAAAGATCAACAACCACCGGGTAAAAATGCCGCCTGTCCCGTGATCCCAGCCGGAGATCCGGCTCTATGCAGCTACGCGTATAGAAATAGATCAGGGGACCCATGGGCATCACGACGATCAGCGGAAGTACGGCAGAGAGGATTGCGCCGATCATCGTCGCGTTCCAGAAACTACAATGGAGGAGGTAAACATCCAAACAGGCCAGGGCGATCAGAAACAGTAATAAAGCCAATAGCCGTCGACTCGTTCGCTCCGCCGGCCGCTCCCGCGCCGACGCCACAAGCAAACCGCAGACAATAAATCCTTGCAAGGCACCCAGCAGGATCAGGGTGTTTAAAAAACCTGCGATCATAGGACCAGCTTTATCCGCCATACAGACGGCCGATGCGCACCAAAGTTTAATCCCTGTCCAAATATTCTTCGCACGCCGGGAGCGAAGAGACTACGCAATCGTATGCACATCTTCGCTATAGCAGAATCGCTAAATTCAGGGGATGAAACTGACCCCTTTGTGCCTCTTGCTCATCGCCCTGGCCGGCACCGCCCGTGCTCAAAACGCCGCCCGCACCCAAAACACCGGCGCCGCCCCAAACGCCGTCGTCACCTACCAGCCGTCCACCGATGACTTTCCCAACCCCGAACGCGGCTTTTATATCGGCATCGGCACCCGTGCCAGCCATTTCGTTCCCCTCGACAGCGCGGCCCTGAGAGCCGAATTCGCGGGACCGCAGAAACATGGCAAAGCAACCTACGCCGTCTTCTCCACCCTGCTGATGCGTGAATATACCCTCGATATCTTTCGGGGCAGACCGCTCACGCAGGAATTCCTCGACCAGGTCGACCACGACCTCACCGTGGCAGAACAAGCCGGCCTCAAGGTGATCCTTCGCTTCGCCTATACGAACACCGCTAAGAACGGCAACTGCCCGGATGTCTATAAGATATGCCCGCCTTATGGCGACGCCCCCAAGTCGATCGTCCTCGGGCACATCGCGCAGCTGGCACCGCTCCTGAAAAAGCATGTGGCGGTCATCGCGGTGCTACAGGAAGGCTTCATCGGCATCTGGGGAGAAAATTACTATACGGACTATTTCGGCGACGCCGGTAACAACGGGCCCGGACACCTTTTCGACAGCAGCTGGAACGACCGCAACCAGGTCCTGCACGCGTTGCTCGGGGCGCTGCCGGCAACCCGGATGGTACAGGTCCGCACGCCACAGATCAAGCAAAAATATGTCTATGGTCCGCACGCCACGGTGGACGAGAAGCCGCTATCGGCCACCCAGGGCTATTCGGAGAGTGATATGGCCCGCATTGGTTTTCACAACGATTGTTTCCTGGCCAGTGTCGATGACTACGGAACCTACTACGACAACGGTAGTTCCGTTCAGCCCAAAAAGGAAGCCAACGAAGTGTTGCGACAGTATTTCGCGGAAGACAGCCGCTATCTGCCCGTGGGTGGCGAGACCTGCGACGACGCCTATAGCCCACAGAATGATTGCGCCCCGGCTGGTCATGCAGAGCAGGAAATGGCCCGTATGCATTTCAGCTTTCTCAATACGACGTACAACAATGACGTCAACAACGATTGGGATTCGCTGGGCTGCATCAGCAGCATCCGGAAGCGTCTCGGCTATCGCCTGGTAGTACGCCGGGGTTCTTTTCCCACCCGCGTGACACCAGGCAGCAAATTCACCGTCACCCTCGAGCTCTACAATGCCGGTTATGCCATGCCCTACAACCCCCGTTCGGCCTATCTTATCCTCCGCAACAAAAGCAATGGGCAGGAGATCCGGTTGCCCTTTATAACGGATATCCGGAAAAGCCTGCACTGGTCAAATGACCTCCATCTCCCCGCCGGCACCCCGCCGGGACGCTACGAGCTCTTGCTTGCTTTGCCGGACAGCTATGCGGAGATCGCCCGGCGACCGGAATACAGCATTCGACTGGCTAACAAGGACTGTTGGGAGGCTGTCACCGGCTACAACAGGCTGGGCTTTGAACTCACGGTGCTTTGATCTGCCGGCTAGCCATCGCCATGATCGTCCCTGCCATTAGAGATAGCTCAACCACCATTGCCGGTGGGTCAGCTTATACCAGCCATACCATTTACACGGCAGGTACAGCAGGATGATCACAATCAGCCAAACGACATAGACCCCGGCCAGATTTACCCCATATCCCTTGGGGAGGAAACGGAAAAAGCTGTTGGGGTTTACGATCTGCTTGCCGGTAAAACCCATGGCAAAGAATAGTCCCACGTGGATCCCCTGTATCACGTACCAATGAAGAACGTAGTAAAAAAAGGGCACCTGGCCGTATACCTTGGTCACGCGGGCGAACCAGCCGGTGATGTTCTCGGTGCAGGCGAGGAGGATCAGCGCCGGCCCGAGAGTCATGCAGAGGTACAAAAGCGAGGCGGGGTATTTGGTAACATTGAAAAAACTCAGGACGCTCAATAGTTTGGTCCGCTGAAAACCCCAGGGGTGCGGATCCCCATAAAGATTCCACAAGCGGAGGATCGCAAACAAAACCATTAGCCCCACGCCGGAATACAACAACAACTTCTTTCTCCGGGCCGCATCGAAACCGCTCGCATACAACGTGCCCACCGCATACCCCAGCAGCATCACGCCGGTCCAGGGCAGCAGGGCATAAATGGTCGCCAGGGAATGCCCCCCGCCGATACTCGTGATGCTCGAAGGGGTAGGGCCGCAGGTCCAAAGCATCTTCCACCAATAGGTCCGGCCGATATCACCCATTTCCATATAGTCGAGCAGATTGTGGCAAAAAAAGATCACCGCACCGATGGTGCCGATATCCCCTGGCGAGACCTTCAGCCGGACCAGCAGGCCCAGGATGATCATGCTCCCGCCGATGACCCAGATCACCTGCAGCAGCAGGAAATGGAAACCCGGGTCCAGGAAAAAGGCAAAGGTGATCACCGTCAGCTCCAGCAGGATCAGCCACAATCCCCGCTTGATCAGGAAGATGCCGAGCTCATTTTTTGTGCGCCGTGTACCCGCCAGATAGGCCGAAACCCCGCTGAGAAACACAAAGGCGGGTGCGCAGAAATGGGTGATCCACCGCGTAAAGAACAGTGCCAGTGTCGTCGTATGCAGGTCGGTAGGGTCGGGGGTACCCCGGTGGAAATTGTCCCGGATATGGTCGATCGCCATGATCAGCATCACCAGTCCCCGCAAAATATCGATGGAGCTAATGCGCATCTTCGTGCCCGTCGGCGTCATTGTTGCAGATGTGCCCGATATGTCAGCTGCGCCAGATGCGCCCGTCGTCATGCTACTAGTCGTCATAAAAGTCTTGGTCGCCATAAAAGCGAGGCCGAAATTAAGCAAAATCTCCATCTCACCTCCTCGCCTCGGCTCATCCCGGTTTAAGCTCACTCCCAGCCTCGGCCTCCTCCCCCTCCCCTTCGGCCCCCTCCGCCTGCCCTTCGGCTCCCTCCGCCTGCCCTTCGGCTCCCTCTGCCTCCCCCTCAGCCCCCTCCGCCTGCCCTTCGGCCTCCTCCGCCTCCCCTTCGGCTCCCTCTGCCTCCCCCTCGGCCCCCTCCGCCTGCCCCTCGGGTCCCTCCGCCCCCCTTCGGCTCCCTCCGCCCCCC
>DASYZH010000017.1:0-5241 GCA_035946435.1 Puia sp.
GCGGGCTGGAGCTATGGCGCACAGTTCGGTGATCTGAACAATGATGGGAATGAAGACCTTTATGTCGCGAACGGTTTTATCTCCGGCAAGAAGGGAACCGACTACTGGTACGATTACACCAAGGTCACGGGCGGCAATAAAGCCATTATCGGCAATGCGGACAACTGGCCGGCCATGAATGGTAAGAGTCAAAGTGGCTATCAGCAGGATAAGATCTGGCTCAACAACGGGAATGGACTGTTCACCGATGTCTCGGGGAATGTATGCCCTTACGCCGACTACGACGGACGTGCAGTGGCACTGGCTGATCTCTGGAACCGGGGCGTGCTGGATGTGATCGTCGCCAACCAGGATAACATTCCATTGGTTTATAAGAACGACGTCGCGGGCGGCAACCATTGGATCGATTTCGATCTGCACGGGACGGTGAGCAATGCCGATGCCGTAGGCGCCAAGGTCCTGTTGCAATGGAACGGCCACGAGCAGGTGCAGGTGGTCACCGGCGGCATCGGGTTCTCCTCGCAGAACCAGCACCGGCTGCATTTTGGTCTCGGGAAGGCTACCCATGTCGACAAAGCGATCATCACCTGGCCCTCCGGCCGCAAGGATGAGCTGGCAGCCCCGGCCATCGATAGTGTGCACGTTATTAGAGAAAATAAAAGCTAAAACCCGATGCCCGAAGCGAATGTAGAAACTCTGCCCGGTAATAAACTCAGCCGGCTGTGGACGCCGGAGAACTTCAAATATGTCCCACCCGCCTTCCTTACCCTGATCCTGCTGGTCGGTCAGTACACCTATGGCATCCTGGACAGCTATCTTAACCTCGTGGTCTCGGTGGTAACCTGTCTCCTCTCCGAGATCATCCTGGCCCGAACGGTCCTGCATACGAAGAAGAATCTGGCCAGCGCCTATATCAGCGGCATCAGCATCGGCATCCTCATCCGGTCCAACATGGTATGGCCCTACGCGATGTGTGCGCTGCTCTCCATTCTATCCAAATACGTACTGCGTTATAAAGGGCGGCATCTGTGGAACCCGTCGAATTTCGGGGTCTCCTGGATGTTGTTCAGGGCGCCGCTGAGCGTGGCGGGGCTCAGCATCCAGTGGGGCAACAACCTCGCTGCGATGGCGGTGATCTGGTGTCTGGGTCTGGTGATCGTCAACCGGGCCAAACGGCTCCATGTCTCCGTCGCCTATGTGATCAGCTTTGCCGTCCTGGCCTGGGTCCGGAGCCTGATCACCCACGACGCGTTTCTTGCCGAGCTGTCGCCGCTCACCGGACCGATGTACCAGCTCTTCGTCTTTTTCATGGTCACCGAACCGGCTACCGGCGTATCGACCAAAAAAGGCCGCATCCTCGTGGTGATCGGCGTCGCGCTGGTTGAATTCGTCCTAAGGCTGTATGGGTACATCTATGCCCCCTTCTACGCGCTGTTCCTGGTGGGCCCGATCTGTAAATATTTCGATCTCCGGAAAAACGCTCCGCGGTTGGCAAAAAATTAGTATCTTGTTGTCCTACTTGCTTTTGCGTATAGACCGGGAACGTTTTTCTAAATTTTGCTTTCAATGAAAAAGGTTATCCCCGGCCTGCTTGTTTTTATTGTTGCGCTCTTTATCTGGTGGCTCGCCTGCAAAACCGGGTTCTTTCCCGCTTATGCATTACCATCCCCGGGCGAGGTGTTGTTGAGCTTTAAGGAGGAGTTCAGGGCCGGCAGGCTCGTCAATGATGTGGTCGCTTCGTTGTGGCGCGTGTTCGTCGGCTATTACGTGGCGGCATTCCTGGCCATTCCGATGGGTCTCTGGCTGGGCCGGCATCGCAGGGTCCGCAGTGCCCTTTTGCCGATGCTCAATTTCTTCAGGTTTCTGTCGCCGCTGGCCTGGATCCCTTTTGCGATCCTCTGGTTCCATATCGGTGACAAGCCTGCCTTCTTTCTGATCTTCATGTCTACGTTCTTCCCGCTGGTGCTCACGGTGATGTCCGCGGTAGCCACGATCCCCAGCATCTATTTTCGCGTAGCCCATGACTACAAGTACACCGGCTGGGAGCTGCTCACGAAAGTGACCTTTCCCGCCGTGCTCCCGCAATTGATCACCGGGCTTCGCGTCACCTATGGCATCGCCTGGGTGGTGATCGTCGCAGCGGAGATGGTGGGCTGTCAGGATGGGCTCGGTTATGGCATCTGGGAGGCGCGCAACGGGCTCCGGCTGGATTCCGCCGTGTGCTATATGATCGTCATCGGCCTCATCGGTATGGGCATCGACCGTATCCTGTATCAATTTACCAAATTATCAAATGTTCGTTGGGGTTATGAAAGATAGTCGCACTACCGGCAGTTTATTGCTCGATAAGGTAGCACATGGTTACAATGGTTTGCAAGTCATTCAGGAGGTGAATCTGGCCGTCGAGCCGGGCGAGCTCGTGGTGCTTGTAGGCCCCAGCGGCTGCGGGAAGACGACGCTGCTGAACCTGCTTTCCGGCTTTCTCACGCCGGTGAGCGGCACTGTGCGGACGGAAGGTCTTGTTCGTACCGTCTATCAGCAGGACGGGCTATTTCCCTGGCTCACCGTCGCTGAGAACATCGGCATGGGCCTGCGCGGTGTCGCCGACAAGGCCCGCCGCGAGCAGGAGCTCCGGGAGCTGTTGGAGCTCATCCACCTGGAGCGTTTCCGCGACCATTATCCGCATCAGCTTTCGGGTGGGATGCGGCAGCGGGTGGAGCTGGCCAGGGTCGTCGCCGGCGACTCGGACATCCTGCTGATGGACGAGCCCTTCTCCGCGCTCGACTACCAGACGCGGATCCGGATGCGCCAGGAGTTGGGGCAATTGCTCGAAAAACGGCCTCGCACCGTGGTCTTCGTGACACACGATATCGAAGAGGCCGCAGTGTTGGCGGATCGCGTGCTGGTGCTGTCGCAGCGACCGACGCGGATCGTCCGCGAGTTGTCCGTACATGCGCCCCGGCCGAGGAACCCAACGGATGACGTCGTCGTGGAAGCTTCGCGCGCGATCCTCGAGGAATTAGGATTACAGGTACATCGATAAAATCGTATAACATGCAATTCAGTAAACCCATTTTCATATCCTGCCTGGTGCTGCCCGTCGTAGCGCTCGGGCTGCTTCGTTACAAGCCATGGGCCACGCTGGCACCGCGCTGGAACAAGGGGGACGTCATCCACAACGGCCCGAATTCACAGGCCCATCGTGAGCTCACCATCGGCTTCCTGCCCGTGACGTGTCATCTCACCTGTCCGGTGACCGATTACGCCTCGAAGACCACGGTGTCGAACACTAATTTCAACAGCCGGCTCTTTACGGATTTTCCCACCGTTACCGATGCCCTGAAATCAAAACAGATCATGGCCACCTTTATGATCGCGCCGCTGGCGATGAAGCTGCGCGAGCAGGGCGTGCCGGTCAAGATCTGTTATCTCGGGCATCGTGATGGTTCGGAGATCATCGTCGCCAAGAACAGTAAGATCCGCAGCTTCGCCGATCTCAAAGGCACGAAGATGGCGATCCCCAGCATGTATAGCAACCAGACCATCGTGATGACGAAGCTCATGATGGACTACGGACTCAAAAAGGGCGACATCACCTTCGTGGTGCTGCCGCCGCCCGACATGCCTACCTCGCTGGCCTCCGGCGCTATCGACGCCTTTTTTGTGGGCGAACCTTTTTGCGCCAAGGCGGAGATGGATGGTTATGGCCGCGTGCTCTACTATGCCCGCGATATCTGGCCGAATTTCATCTCCTGCGTGCTGGTGGTACACGAAGACCTGATCAAGAGCGACCCCGACGTGGTTCGTGACCTGGTCCGCGGCATCGCGCAGTCCGGCAAATGGGCTGAGACACACCGCGCCGATGCCGCGAAGCTCGCAGCCCCCTATTTCCGGCAGAATGTCAAAATACTCAACTACGTCCTCACCAGCAATCCGCCGCGGGTCAAGTATGTGGATCTCGCGCCTAACAAGCAGGATCTGCAGCAGATCCAGGATATCGGCATCAAGATGGGCATACTAACGAAACACATTCCGATGTCGGACCTGGTCGACGACAGTTTTGTGCCTGACCACATTGCCGATGAGACCCTCGATCTGAGCAAGCTCTCGGGTACGGCGCCGCATTGATGGCCCGCCTGGCCGCCTGCGTGGGGCGTCGCGTTGTTGTGGCACGCTTTTGTTGTGGCACGCTTTCTGCCTTGAATGCGTGCAAACACCCCTAAAAACGTATGCGCACCAATTGGGTCCTGCTTGCGGACGACGATTTGGAAGATCAGGAAATGCTCGTTGAAGTGATCCGGGAAATGGCTCCCGGTGTTGCGGTCGAGACCGTGTCCGATGGCCGCGAAGTGCTCTCGAAACTCGCAGGACTCACGGAGGCGGAATTGCCATCGCTGATCATCCTGGATTATAAGATGCCCTATCTCAATGCTGCCGAGGTGCTCGAAGCCCTGGCGGAAGATCCCCGCTATGCCGCGATCCCTAAAGTGTGCTGGAGCAGCTCCCGCCGCGAAGACGATATCCGGCGCTGTCTAAAAGCGGGGGCGTGTAACTATTTTGCGAAGCCCTCTACTACGTCTGAGCTCCGGCAGGTAACAACGAGCATGCTGGAATGCCGCAACTCCTGCCGCAAAGGAGGTACTTACACCGGAAAATAGCACTCGAATGTGGCGCCGCCGTCGGGCACGCCGTGGCCGACGATATAGCCTTTGTGGCAATCCATTACCTTGCGGCAGATGGCCAGCCCGATGCCGGTACCCGGGTATTGATCCCGGCGGTGCAGGCGATGGAACATCTCGAAGATCTTTTCCGCCTGCTCCGGCTCGAAGCCGATGCCGTTGTCGGCTATGGAGAGCTTGTAAAATTGAGGGGGCTGGGTCGTCTCTTCTGAAGGAGGGGTCCCGGGCATGTCTGCGACGATCGAGGTCATGATGCGGATGCGCAGCTGGCGCTCCGGACTCCGGTATTTGATGGAATTGCCCAGCAGATTCAAAAAAAGTTGCCGCAGCTGAAAGGGTATCCCCCTGATATCCGGCAGCGGCCCCGCCTCCAACCCCGCCTGGATTCGCTCTACCGTCTCGCCGTAGAACTCCCACACTTCCTTCACTATCGTCTCGAGTTCGACGTGTTCGAACGACTCCACCGGTTGTGCTACCCGGGTAAAGGCCAGCAGGTCCTCGATGAGACCCTGCATGCGGGCCGCGGCTTCGGCGGATCGCCGCAAAAGAAGTTGTTGTTTTT
>DASYZH010000018.1:0-3681 GCA_035946435.1 Puia sp.
CGCAGCTCCAACATAAAGACCACGTACGCCGCCCAGAACGCCAGCGCCATGAAAAACCCGAAGGTCGGAACCGGCAGGCGCAGGTTCCACCCCGTAAGATAACGCAGCAGGTAGCTCAACGTGGGAAACATGGCTGGCCAATTAAAAGCGGCGGCAACAACATAGCATAAGCGCCAACAAGATAGTATAATTTTGCTATTGTGGAAAACTAGGCCGCTAACAGGCTAAAAAAAGTCTACCTTAGAATCCCCATCAACACCAATACTTTAGGATCGCGAAGCGCAATAAGTAGCACTATTTTAGCAATCGATTTAATAAAAATTGCAAAAAAGTGCCTTAAAAATTTGCTAAATCGTTTTTTTGATTCTACTTTTATCCTCACGAGGAACGAGCGATCCTCGATACGTCACCAACACGATTCTTGCTTATGAGAAAGAATTCCTACGACAAATTTGTCGTGCTGCTGCTGTTATTAGCCACCGCCGCCTGTAAGAAGACCGGCTATCTCTCCTCCACCGTTACGAGCAACCTGGACTCCACCAGCGTATTCGCGGACAGTACCAAGGCCATGGCATTCCTCAACAACCTTTATACGGTGGCCGGATTTGCTTCCGATCCCAAAAGGTTCGTTAACGGCGGAGTCGGCGCCGGCCTGGATGCCGCCTGCGACGAGGCGGAAGGCCCCAACCTCTCCAGCTCCAACGGTTTTACCATGTTCGCCACAGGCACGGTCAACCCCTCCATTGTGCCCACCGACGCCTGGGCCATCCCCTACATGATGATCCGCAACGCCAACCAATTCCTCACACATCTTGATGAGATCCCCTTCAATCCTGCCCTCAAGGCGGAGACAAAGGCCGAGGCCCGGTTCCTGCGCGCGTGGTACTATTTTATCATGCTGGAACACTATGGCGGCGTCCCGCTCATCGGCGATTCCGTTTTTACCACCAGCACGCCGCTGCATCACACCCGCAACTCGTTTAGGGCCTGCGTCAACTATATCACCTCGGAATGCGATTCGGCCGCAGCCTATCTTCCCCGGACCCAAACGGGCGCCAACTACGGCCGCGCCAGCGCCGGCGCCTGCCTGGCCCTGAAAAGTCGGGCCCTCCTCTACGCCGCCTCTCCATTATTCCAGAACGGTGGCTTCGCCAAAGGCATGAGCAACGGCCTCGATTCCATTGTCGCCTATCCCGATACCGATCCCACCCGGTGGCAGACGGCCGAAGACGCCGCCCAGGCCGTCATGGGGCTGGGTAGCTATTCGCTCTTCTCCGACAGCATCACAGGGGATGCCGGGTATGGATTCATGAGCGTATTCCTACAGCGTTATAACACCGAGTACATCTTTGCCAACATGATGGATGGCAACAAGTACCTCGAGAATTTCTGGGACGTGCCCTCCCGCGGCGGCACCGGCGGGCCCCATCCCTACCAGGAGCTCGTCGACGCCTTCCCGATGAGCAACGGTCTGCCCATCACCGACCCTAACTCGGGTTACGATCCCAACAACCCGTATCAGAACCGGGACCCCCGGCTCAACCATACTATTATCCACGATTCGTCGTACCGGCCGATCTACAACCAGCCGCCCGCACCGGTGGCACTTTATCTCAACACCAATTACAATCCGCCGGTGGGCGCCAGCCAGGACGCCGTCTACACCGGAACGCCCACGGGTCTGTACATCATGAAAATGCTGGATACCAATGTAACCCAGTACGGTCTCAACTCCTCCACCCGGTGTCTGCCGCTGATGCGTTATGCCGAGATCCTGCTGAATTACGCCGAAGCACGGAACGAGGTCAGTGGCCCCGATCAATACGTCTATGCCGCCATCAACCAGGTGCGCCAGCGCGCGGGCCTCCGGCCATATGAACTGCCGGCCGGGCTTACCCAGGACCAAATGCGTTCCGCGATCCAGCTGGAACGACAGCTGGAATTTGCCTTCGAAGGGTTACGCTATTTCGATGTCCGACGATGGCTGATCGCGGGGACAACGGAAAACCAGCTGATGCATGGCATGGAGGTCGACCGCGGCTCATCAGGAACGGTATATAAGCCTTTCGCGATCCGCCAGCATCATTTCAACAGCGCCATGTATCTATGGCCGCTGCCGCTGTCCGAGATAGCCAAATCCCCGGAACTGCTACAAAATCCGCTTTACTAAACTAACGACTAACGCCATGCGACGCCTAACGAAAATAAGCATCACGCTGCTCACCGCAGGTCTCCTTTTCTCCTGCAAGGTGGAGCATACCACGCCGCCCAATGAGCCGATGAAGAACATCGCCGGTTCCTGGGCCATCATCCACGCTACCCGCAACGGTACCGATCTTACCAGCAGCTTCGATTTCTCCCATTTCCGGATCGTGTTCACGGACAGCACCTATAGCCTCGACAGCCTGGTGCCCTTCATCGTCAGGACCGGCGGTAAATGGGCCTTCGACGACCCGCAATATCCGTTCAACATTATTTTTTCGCCTACGGATAGCTCGTCGACAGTAAAGACGCCCTTCCTCTTCCCCGTAACAGGGGGCGTCCGAAACATCGTGCTGACGTTTAGCCCGGGCTGTCCTTCTAACTCCTATCAGTACACCCTACAAAAGGAAAATTGAGATGAAAAATATCCAAAACAAATTGCGGCAGCTGTTACGAAGCAAAGCATGGGGATGGACATGGAAGATCACCGCTACCGTGCTGATAACGGTCATCATCGCCTGTAACCTGACCATTGAGAGCGTCAATCAACCCACAAACGTCACCGGCGGCTCGACGATGACCGTCACCCTCCAGTGCCAGATCTTTGTGAACTCCCACCAGACTTCGGCCTTTGTCGTCGGCATGCTTGTCCCAAAGGTCTGGAATGCCTCGGCCAATACGACGATGTCCTTTACCAGCGATATCACCTCCGGCCCGCAGCCGATGACGCTGGTACCCCCCGGTACGCCGGATCCCACGGGCAACGGTCTCAGCTGGCAGGACGACCTGATGCAGACCGTAGGACACGCTGCCAACCTGATCCCCGAATACGAGTGGATCGTCTTTCAGTCCAATACGGCATATGCCACATCCGACAACACCACCTACAACGTCACGGTCACCATCAATACCACGGTCGCTCAACAGAACGTCCTTTTCAACATGGCCTACTGTATCGCCGAAAGCACGGACGGGCTGCACAGCACCGCCTGGGGAAAACCGTCTACCAGCTACTATGGGACTTTCTTCCCCGGGGCAGTGAGGGTCAATGGCACGGGTACACTGCTGGACTTCGTGAACCCACAGCTCTCCGTCATCGTGCCGGGCAGCTCGCTGGACAACGATATCATCACGATCCCCTTTAATGCTACGGCTTCGAGCAATGGCCTGAGTACGGCGAACGCGGTCTACCTGTGCGCTACGGGCTATACGTCTGCCGGAGACAGCATCAAGGTCTGCGAGCAAACGGGCAGGACCCAGCTCCAGAACCTCGGTCAGGGCCAATGGCAATTGGATCTCTGGCCCCGCGGCTTCTTCGGTCTCACGCCGCAGCAGACCCTCGACAGCATCAACTATTTCTTTACCGATGCCACCGGCGCTACCAGGGTAGGATATGGTGGCGGCGCTTCACCCTTTTCCTACACCTTCTCTTGCCAATAAGATTACCGACTATGCTTAACGAAATTTTACAAAAATACC
>DASYZH010000019.1:0-48916 GCA_035946435.1 Puia sp.
TGGAGATTGATTTAATTTTCTTGAATATACGGCTATTTTGCAACCAAGTATCAAATCAACCGCTTAGCAACTTATATTACCAGTCGTCACAAGAGGCGGACCGTCATTCATCGAAACCGAGCGTTCCTACCGGATGTACTCACGGGGAAGGCTAAAGTCGCATTATCTTTACTTCATCAAAACAAACGGAGCCCTGTCTCCTACTACAATGAAACATCTTCCACTGGGTTGACGAGGACGTAAAAGTCAACTCTTCTTTCTCTCCAACTTCTCAACAGCACCTTGAAAACGCGGGTAGCGTTTTCGCACATACACAGTCCTAACTAAACTGATATGAAAAAGCTTATCGGTGTGATCGCCATCATGCTCACACTTATTCTGACCGTCATCTACCGGCAGCTAACGGCCAAACCGGTCCGGGAAAAAGCTGCACGGGGGGCCTTAACCGCTTCGCTGCGGGAAGGGATGGCGCTTTCCTGCCTGCTCCTCCAATAGCACAGTCCTGCATGTAATGGCGGGGCCGCGACCAGCCGGCGCTAATGTCCGGTCGTCGGCCGACGGGTCACCGGCCCGTAGGGGGCCATACTATGCCCAAAAGTTTCCATAATTCTTAAACCATTTAAATCAACAACTATGGCCTCATTTGGCAAAAAGATCCTGTCCGCCTTCATGGAGGTGGAGGAACAAAAGAAAGCGGCCCCGCAAAGCGGCGTGGGGGAGTCTGCGTCTGTAACGGCAACGACTATGCCCGCCGGCTCCGGCGGTTCCGGCAGCAGCGGTGGTTCCGGCAGCGGTGGTTCCGGCTCCGGTGGTTCCGGCAGTGGTGGTTCCGGCTCCGGTGGTCACGCGACGCCTGCATCTGTTTCCGGCAGCGGTGGTTCCGCAGCCGTTGGCAGCGATGGTCGCGCGCAGGCCGACCAGCGGTTCAGCGAGTATTTCGACAACCTGTTCAGGGAGGCGAACATCCCCGGACCCGACTACTACGAGTTCGCCAGGATGATCACTGCCATGCAGGCGATACCCGACGAACGGTCGCGCTACGCGGCTGCCTTTGCCGGCCTGCAGGTGCAGGGACTCGACAAAGAAAAACTGCTCTCGACCGCCGGGGAATACCTGCGGGTGCTGACATCCGACGCAGACCGCTTCGGTAGCACGGTAGAAACCGCGCTGCAGGAAAAGGTCCATAGCCGCGCCGCAGAAGCCGAAGAAAAAAGCAAACGCATCCAGGCGCTGTCGCAGGAGATCGTCGAGCTGCAAAACCAGATAGGTACGATGCAAAGCGAGATGTGGGAAGCGAAAAGCAGGCTGGAAGCGGGCAGCAACGCCTATGCCGCCGAAAGCGAAAGACGCAGACAGCAGATACAGGGCGACATCGAAAAGATCAACAACTACATACACTAATCAAAAAAAACAACCATGAACACGCTAATGCAAAAAACAAAAACGCCGGGCTGGTGGAGCGAACCCCGGAACGTTGCTACCGCCATTGTCGGACTGGCTTTCGCCGGGGGGCTGGCCTATGTGGTCCTCACCTATGTGCTGCCCTGGCTGGTCGGGGTGACCTGGAATCTCGTCAACCTCATCATCGGTGGCGTCGTATGCGGATTCCTGCTTCTTACTGTATCCAACCGGAAGTTCTGGCGGGCGCTGAAATACCTCAGCGAATTCATCGCCAACTATTCCATCGGACTGGCTATCGAGCTGAACCCTTTTAGTATCCTTCAGGCCAAGATCGACCAGGGATATAAGGACCGGGATACGCTGTATAAGCAGTCCGGACGGCTAAAGGGAAAACAGAGTGAGCTCGTGGAAAAGCTCAACGAAAAGGATAAAGAGCTCCAGCTCAATATCCGCAAGGTCAAGATCCTGCAGCAGGAGGGTGGCACGAACAGCCAGGTGAACCTGTATTCGAACAACGTGATGCGCTGTCGCGAATACATCGACAACGTGACGCCCATCGTGAGCGACCTGAACAAGCTGATCCAGTTTGCCGACGTCGCCTATGAAGAAAGCGGGATCATGCTCGAAGACGCCAGGCTGGATCTCGAAGCGAAAAAGGATCTCTATTACTCTGTGACTACGGGGCTGTCCGCCGTGACGAGTGCGATGAAGGCGTTCCGCGGCGACGACGAGCTGAATAAGGATGCGGAGAAGGCCCTGTCGCTTTTGAAAGTGCGGATCGGCGAAAAGATCGGTGCGATCAAATCGGCCATCGACGTCACCTCGCGGTTCATGGACGACCAGGTATTGGAAGACAAAGCCAAATCTGCGGAAGCGATCGAACTGATCAACCGCTTCGATATGGGCAAGGACTTCCACTATGCCGGATCGGCCCTGGCCGGAGAGGACAAAGGCCGGCTGAAAGACGTATCCACCGATCGCTACAAAAAATTATTGGATTAAAAACGCTTAAAACCTACGTATATGGCAATCAAATTAAAACCCGCCGGAAAATTATTAGTCATCGCCGTCATCGTCACGGCCGGTATCCTCGCTGTCAAATGGTATCAGGGAAGACCTAAAGACGCTAACAAAGCCGTCGAACTGGGTAAGGTCGTGTTACCCGATGCCCCCGAGGCCTCGCTGAATGCCCAGGCCGTATTGCTGCCGCTTCCTTCTTCCACCGAAGCCGTGAACGGCGGGACCAGGATCATTTGGGAACGCATGGCCTGGAATGCGCAGTTCTCGGGTATGTATGCGAACGGTGGGGTAAGGACCACCAAGGGCTCTCTGTTCGACAAGGCCAACCTGGATGTCACTTATGTGCGGCAAGACGACTGTAACAAGCAGATGGCCGACCTGGTGAAATTCGCCGGTGAGTTCAAGACGAACGCCAATGCCCCCGGTGTGCTGGTGAGCTTCATGGGTGACGGGATGCCGGCCTTCATGACCGCCCTGTCGAAAGAGCTGGAACCGCTGGGTCCCGAATACCAGCCGATCATCCTGCCCATCGCCCACGGTAAGTCGTTCGGCGAAGACAAGATCATGGGACCTGCGTCCTGGACACAGGACCCGCACAACGCCATCGGTAAATGCGTGGCCGGTGTGCTGCGCGATGGCGACGTCAACATCCTCCTGAAATGGGCCGGTGACAACGGGATCAAGGTGAACCCGGACGAAACGACCTATGACCCCGATGCCGTGAACCTCATCGCCGCGAGCGATTTCCTCGACGCTCCCAACAAGTATATCACCGGATATACGGAGAGCAGGAAGATCATCGCGGGCGGTAAGACCACGGGCAGGGATACCACGGTAGGCGTCGACGCAGTGGCCACCTGGACGCCGGGTGACGTCAATGTCGCCACCAAAAAGGGTGGCCTTGTAACGATCGCGAGTACGCGGCAATATGCTTCGCAGATGCCCGTACAGACTATCGCCATCAAAAAATGGGCGTATGATCATCGTACCGATATCGAGAACATGATCATCGCCCTGAGCCAGGCCGGCGACCAGGTAAAGAGCTTTACGGAAGCCCGGAAGTTCGCCGCACAGGTAAGCGCCGCGGTATACGAGGAAAAGGATGCCGACTACTGGTTGAAGTATTTCAACGGTGTGGACGAAAAGGATATCCAGGGACTGAAGGTGCATCTCGGTGGCTCGGCCGTCTTCAACCTGGCGGATATGGCCAACACCTTTGGCCTGGGCGCCGACAAAGTAGACCGCTATAGAGCCGTTTACAATACGTTCGGTAACCTCATGGTAAAGATGTATCCTGCGATCATGCCGAGCTTTATGCCCTATGAAAAGGCGGTGGACAAATCCTTCCTGCTGACCGTGATCTCGAATCACCCCGAGCTGCTCGAAGGAAAACCCATCGAAACCCAATATGCCGCCGAGATCACCCAAACGGTCTCTTCCCGGTCCTATCATATCGAGTTTCAAACGGGTTCCGCCGTTATCCGGCCCGAGTCGTACAAGACCCTCGACTCGATCTTCGAGTCGGCCGTCGTCGCCGAAGGGCTCAAGATCGGGGTATTCGGTCACACCGATAACAACGGCAGTGACGAGGTGAACGGGCCGTTGAGCGAACGCCGTGCCGCCAGTGTAAAAGATTATCTGATACACAAAGGGCTCAAAGACCAGCGTATCGAAACCAAGGGTTTTGGCTCGTCCAAACCGGTGGCCGACAACGGCACGGAAGCCGGCAGAAGCCGCAACCGTCGCGTGGAGATTGTTCTAGGTCAGTAAACCGTGGGGGTCCCTGACGGGACCCCCAATTAATTTAAATACCATGTTTAAGCCATTTGCCACAATAAACCGAACGACCTTCCTCATCATGGTGATAGCACAGGCTGTCTTTACCCTGACGGTATGGCAACTGACCCCGGCCGGTCTGATCCCCCACCCTTCCCGCATTTTGGAAGCGCTGGGCGAGCTGCTGACGAGCAGGTTGCTGGCGGATAATCTGCTGGTGAGTTTGCTGCTGACGGTGAAAGCGATGTTCTATTCCGTGGTGATCACCTTGCTATTTTCATACGCTTCCGTGATCCCTTTTTGCAATTCCATCGCCCAGCTCATCGTGAAATGCCGATATCTGACCCTCACCGGTCTGATCTTCATCTTCACCCTGCTGACGAAGGATGGCGGCGCGTTGAAACTCTCACTGCTCATGTTCGGCATCGTGCCTTTTTTCACGACCTCGTTCCTGTCGATGCTCGTGCACATCCCCGCCCAGGAATTCGAGCTCTGCCAGACCCTGGGCTACAACCGGTGGCAAACATTGTATGAAGTGATCGTCGTGGGAAAAGCGGACCAGGTATTCGAGATCGTCCGGCAGAATTTCGCGATCGCCTGGATGATGATCACGCTGGTCGAAGGCCTGAACATGAGCGAAGGGGGTATCGGTGCGCTGCTGATAAAATACAACAAATACAACGACCTGCCGCACGTGCTTGCTTTACAGGGCGTGATCTTCGGCCTCGGGCTCTGCTTCGACTATGCGCTGGGCTCGCTGCGCCGCTGGTTCTTTCCATACACGAGTCTGTAACAACCAGGATACAAAACTTTAAAACTATGACTCCTTATAGTAAAATGGCGGTTCTGCTGCAAGCGGAAAATGTTTCCCTTGCTTATGATGGCAAAACGATCTTACGCGATATCAATTTCTCTATCCGGGATATCGTCCGGCCGGGTCTGCAACAGGGACAGGTCGTCTCCCTGGTGGGGCGGAGCGGCATCGGGAAGACCCAGCTCTTCCGCATCCTTTCCGGGCTATGTAAGCCTGACTCCGGAAAGGTCGTCATCCGCGAAAGAAAACCGGCGGAAACGGGCAGCGGCTCCATTGAAATATGGCAACAGCGGGTGGTGGAACCGGGTGATATGGGTGTCATCTTCCAAAACTACTACCTGTGGGGCTGGCGTACCGTACGGCAATCACTGATGCTGGCGGCTCGTCAGAACAAGTGTCTCGCCGGGAAGGAAGAATCGGCGATCCTCGACTATGCCGGGCGTTTCGAGATCAGCGAGGTGCTCAACCACTACCCGGCCCAGCTGTCCGGCGGGCAACAACAACGTGTAAGCATCATCCAGCAATTGCTCAAAGGCGCCGATTTCCTGCTGCTCGACGAACCGTTCTCGGGACTTGACGTCTGCGTGCTCGATAAAGTGACGGAACTGCTGCTGCAAGTGTCGCTATCCGATGAACTCAAGACACTGATCATCGTATCACATGACATTGCCACATCGGTGGCCATTTCCGATACGGTGTTTATTCTTGGGCGAGAAAAGGGTCGGGAGGGTGCGACGTTGGTGGCTGGGATCGACCTCATGGAGCGGGGGCTGGCCTGGCGTCCCGACGTCCGGCAGGACAAGGTCTTTGCGGAGACGCTCGCCGAGATCAAAAGCTGTTTGTAGCCGGCTAGGATCTCATCAGCACCTTGATGCCGGACCAGGCGATCTGCATGCCGATGCAGAAGACCAGGAAGGCGCTCAGCCGGTTCACGATCTGCTCACCGCGGGGTCCCAGGCGGTGGATCAGCCTGGCCGTATTGGCATAGCAGACATAAATGATGATACATATCAGCACGATCGAGAGAAAAAGCGCGCTCAGGTTCATGATGTGATTGAGGATATTGATCTCTTCTTCGTGTGCGCTGAGCGTCAGGATCACCGAGATGGTGCCGGCGCCGGTGGTCATGGGAAAGGAGACGGGATAGAACAGGATATTGTCGATATCCTCCGGGCAGTTTTGAGGCCGGGCCCGCTCCTTATCCCCTTTGACCTGGTCATCCGAGGTCAGGAGCTTCCAGCCCATCTGGCAGATCATGAGTCCCCCTGCCACCTGAACGATGGGAATGGAGAGACCGAACAGCTTGAGGATCCAGGTGCCGATAAGCGCGGAAACGGTACAGATGGCCAGGCAGTACAAAGCCACTTTTTTTGCGGCCCGTTTTCGCGCGGGAAAGCCCAGATCACCCAGCAGCGGGTCGACGATAAACGCGGAGCCAATGGGGTTGACCACGGGGAAAAGCGAAAGAAAGCTGATAAAGATGGTATGCAAAAAAGGCAGGTCGAAACGCATAAACAATATTACGTTAATTTGTGGGTCCCAATTTCAATGTCGACTATGAGAAAGTGGCTTTTTTCCTTGTGCCTTTTACTGCTCGCCGGGTTTCTGCCGTCCTGCCATTCCGCCTCCGACCCCTCTAAACCACATGTGATCATCCAGACCGCCGCCGGGGATATCGAGGTCGAACTATACCCCCTGCAGGCGCCCAAAACGGCCGGCGCCTTTCTTTCCTATGTGGATTCGGGATTCTATAAGAACGCCTCTTTTTACCGGGTTCTCAATGAAGACAACCAGGTCACGGGGGCGGCTATCTCCAAATTGATCCAGGGTGGCATCTGGAAGACCAATCACGCCAAAGCGGTTGGCGTGCCCGGCGTCCCGCATGAGCCCACCAGCCAGACCCATATCCTGCACGTGAGCGGCACCATCTCGCTGGCCAGAGATAAACCGGGAACAGGTACTACGGAATTCTTCATCTGCGTCGGCGACCAACCAGGATTCGACTACGGCGGTGAAAATAACCCCGACGGACAGGGTTATGCCGCCTTTGGAAGGGTGGTCAAAGGCATGGACATAGTCCGGGCGATCTACCAGCGGCCGGAAAACGACCAGCGGTTTACGCCGTCCGTTCCCATCTACAACATCACCCGAAAATAAACTTTCGGTTTTTGTCCGACCCTTTTGTGCTTATTCGTCGTATGCTGGATACACATTTTTAACCGATTAAAACATCGTCATGAAAAATTTTATGTTGATCTTTCGCGGTCCTTCCCCCGCAGACCTCAACTGGACGCCGGAGCAAGGTCAGGCAAACATGCAAAAATGGTTCAACTGGATCGGCGAACTGAGCGCCAAAGGCCATTATGTAGGCGGAGACCCGCTTGTTCCCGAGGGAAAAATAGTCAAAGGGAAGAAACCCGTAGCCACGGACGGCCCCTTTGCCGAGGGAAAAGAACTGTTGGGCGGCTATATCATCGTCAAAGCGGAATCCCTGGCAGCGGCTACCGAGCTGGCTTTTGGTTTCCCCGACTTCGACATCAACGGGTCCGTCGAGGTCCGTGAGGTTATGAAAATACCGATGCATCCATGAGTTCCGGCGGCGGACAGTCTACACAACAATTGGTCGATCATCTTTTCCGTCACGAAGCGGGGAAGATGATCGCCGTGTTAACCCGCATCTTCGGCATCCACAACCTCGAGCTGGTCGAAGACACGGTACAGGAGACCTTTTTGAAAGCGCTACAGGTTTGGAAGTTCAACGCAGTACCCGATAATCCCGGCGCCTGGCTGATGCAGGTGGCGCGCAACAGGACCATCGATCTCATCCGGCGTCAGCATAAGCTGGCGGATATCTCCAGCGAGCTGCAGCTGCGCTTACAATCGGATGCCGAGAACACCATTCACCAATTTTTCCTGGACACCGAGATCGCGGACAGCCAGCTGCGGATGATCTTTACCTGCTGTCATCCCGCCCTGAGCCCCGAGGACCAGGTGGCGCTCACCCTGAAGACAGTGTCGGGCTTCGGGATACAGGAGATCGCCCGGGCGCTGGTCTCTAATGACGCCGCCATCCAGAAGCGCATCTATCGCGCCAAGGAATATATCCGGACCAACCATGTCCAGTTCGAGATCCCTTCCGGGGTGGCGCTGGCCCAGCGGCTCGAGGTGGTGTACACCGTTCTATATCTCCTGTTCAACGAGGGGTATAGCTCGATGAAGGCCGATGAGCTGATCCGTTATGATCTTTGCGAAGAAGCGATGCGTTTATGCAAGCTGCTGACAGAACATAAGGTGGGAGCACAGCCTTCGTCATTTGCCCTCCTGGCGCTCATGTGTTTCCAGGCCTCGCGTTTCGACAGCCGCATCGGCGAAGCGGGTACGATAATCCTGTTGCAGGACCAGGACCGGAGTAAATGGGACAAAGACCTCATCGCGCTGGGCTACCATTTCCTGAACCAAAGCTCTACGGGCAACCATCTTAGCGTTTATCACATCGAGTCGGCCATCGCCGCCGAACATTGCCTGGCGCCCGATTTTGCGTCTACTAACTGGGATGCGCTCCTCCGGCTATATAATTATCTCCTCGAACGCAAGCCCATTCCGATCGTTCAGCTGAACCGAAGTGTTATCCTCGCCAAAACCGACGGCGTAGGTGTCGCTATCGATACCATCCTGGATATTCCGGGTATCAGGGAGCTCCTGAACCGTCATTATATCTATGCCGCTGTCCTCGGTGATCTTTATGCCCAGGCCGGCAATAGCGCCGAATCCCGGCGGCTGCTTGAAAAGGCCTATGAGCTGACCCCATCGCTGGCCGAAAAAAAACTGCTCCAGGACAAGCTGGCCGCTATACGATAACCTGTTCCTCCAGACACTAACCTGTTTCTCTAGACGCTAAACTGTTCCTATATACGCTAACCTGTTCCGCTATACGCTAAAATATTCTTCGAGCTCCTGCAGTGTATCGGCCGTAGTATCGATGTCTTTGATGATCCTGCCTTTTTCCATCAGCAGGATGCGGTGACATACATCCGTGATATGGTTCAGATCATGACTGCTCACCAGCACCATGACCTTGTTTTGAGCCGACAATTCTTTAAGCATCCGGACCAGCCGCATTTGTGAAGACGGATCGAGATTGGCAAAGGGCTCGTCCAGGATAAGTACTTCCGGCTTTTGTAGCAGGCAGGCAGCAATGCCCACCTTGAATTGATTCCCTTTGGAAAGGTCCCGGATGAACTTGCCGCTTTTCAACACGCTTCCATCGAAAAAGGCTTCGAAGCTTTTTAGGAATTCATCCACATCCGCTTTCGACAGCCGGTGCAGCTTGCCGATGAAATAGAAATATTCTTCCGGGGTGAGATAATGGATCAGGAAGCCTTCGTCGAGATAAGCCGCCGTGTATCTCTTCCAATCTTCGGTGGCGGCTACATTGTGCGCTTTCGAAAGGATCTCGCCCTTGCCAGCCCGCACGAGGTCGAGCAGGAGCCGGAATAAGGTGGTTTTGCCGGCGCCGTTGTTCCCCACCAGGCCGATGAGCTCGCCGTCATGCAGTTCCAGGGACGGGATATCTACGACTATATTTCCGTTGTAAGACTTGACGATATTGTTGATGGCGATCATAGTTGTTCTACTTTTCTCTGAAGCCCTGAAGCATCAGGTATTTCCGTTTATAAAATCCTTTAGTGATAAGATCGATCCACCAGAGGCGGCCTAACAGGCCCGCCAACCCCACCGCACCTACAACGGCCACGCCGGTCCAGGGTCGATGAAGGAACTGGAAGGGGAGATAGATCGCCAGCGGGCCTACCATGAAGATAAGCATATGGATGAAGGCGGTGGTGCCGCCACTGCCCTCGTAATTAAAGGAGTTGCCCTTGCTCAGATCGATGCTCTTATAGCTATAGGTGGCAAACCAAATCGTGAGGGTGCTGTTGACACCGATATTGTACAACCAGGTCGCAGCCAGGAGGGGCAGCAGGCGCCAGTCGATGAACCCATAAGCCGTGGTCAGCACAAAGGAGAAGCTTGCGACCGCGGTGTAGAGCAGCAGCTTTTCCCGGATATATTCTCCCATGGGAAGGTTAGCCGTAAGCAGGCCGTCAAAAGAATTGCTATTCCAGGCGAAGGTGAACCGGCCGAAACCCATGAGGAACATCCCCGTGATCAGCAGGCTGCCGAATAGCAGCAACGTCGTGTTGAATGGATGCAAATATACAGACCGGAAAATGATCAACCCATATAAAAGGAAAAGGGCGGCGCTGATGACCATCGCCCTGGGACGTTTGTTGCGCATCACGAGGCGGATGTCCAGTCCGATCAGCTCGCCGATGATCCCCCACCGCTGCAGCCAGGTATATTCCGTGGATCGAATGCTGCCGGTTTTCTTCGAGAGCTCTTCCACATACAGGTTCTTCAGGAGGAAACGCCGGTTGTTAGTATAAGCGATAATGAAAAGCGCCAAAGGTACGATGACCAGCCAGGGGCTGTGCAAAAGCATTATACCGAGAAATGCGGATACGGTACTCAGTGAAAAAAGGTGAAAGTGATCCAGCGCTACGAACAGGGCGATCGCCACGACGAATCCGGCCATCCACCAGCCGTTGAGATACGCCTTCCGCAGGACGTACAACATCAGGAAATGGTTGAAGGCGGTGAGCAGCAGAATACCCAGGGCAAAGGCCGTTGCCGCGACGCCCCCATACGACGAAACGATCGTAGTGACATCGAATGGCAGGAATAGGAACAGCGGGACCAGGTTGAGAAAGTAAAAAAGGCTGCGGATATTTAAAAAATCTACCAGCTTACCGCGACGGATATCCAACGCCAGGTAGGGCTGGGTGGCAAGCACGGGTAGCTCCTGAAAAAGAAAACGCAGGACCAGGTCGATGGCGAAATAATAAAGGATCAGTCCGCAGTATTGCCGGATGATATCCTGACCCGGGTATAATTTTTTCAGTAGAAAGCTGAGCTCGATGCCAAGGACAAGACAGCAGGCCAGTAGATAGAGGAACAGGAAACCCATAAAGATCTGAAGCGCGAGGCTCTTGCCGGCGCCCCGGCCTCGCCAGAAAGATTTCCACTGGTGGGAAAGGAGTGTAAGGATCATTTTACGTAAATTTAAGAAACGATAGGATATAACCGTTATTTCTACTCGTATGGTGAAAAGAATCAGCTGGATACTACTACGGACATTTTTAGGGATATTGATATTTTTTGTTATCCTTCTTCTTGTCTTTGACCGGCTGGTACAGTTCAGGATGGACAACAAGGATCTGTTGACGTGGTTCCACGACCGTGGTGTCAACCCAAAGATCGGGTATTATGTCTCCAAAGGACGACAGATCCGCTATCTGCAGGCGGGGAATTCGCCTGATGCAACCATCCTTTTCATCCATGGAGCCCCAAGTTCACTTAGCTATTGGCGGAGCTATATGACGGACAGCACACTGCTGAGCCGGGCCACGATGTATGCTGCCGACCGGCCTGGTTATGGGTATTCCGGTCTGGCCGATCCCATGCCCGAGCTCGCCGCGCAAGCCGCGGTGGAAAAACCTATTCTCGACAGTCTGCATAAAGCACATCATCCTATTATAGTAGTAGGCGTTTCTTATGGCGGTCCTATCGCCTGCCGCTTTGCCATGGATTATCCCCAGCTGGTCGACGGGCTCGTGCTCATAGCGCCGCCGATAGGTCCGGGCGAGGAAAAGATCTTTTGGTTTACCTATCTTGTCGAAACGCCCTTTGTACATTGGTTCATTCCCCGCATGTTGCAAACGGCCAATAGGGAGAAGGTCTATCATAAAGAGGAGCTCACCAAAATGTTGCCGCTCTGGGGTAATATCCATGTTCCCGTGATCTATCTGCAAGGCGAGAAGGACGGGCTGGTCGATACCGCCAATGCCACTTTTGCACAGGAGCATCTAAAGAATGCCCCCTACCTGGATATCCGGATGATACCTGGCAGGGGACACCTGATTGCTTTTGCCGAAAAGGAGAAGATCGAAAAAGCGATCCTGGAGATGCTGGATCGGACGGAAGGGGCTCACGTCGACTCCGCGGGCGCGGCGGCCCGCATGGACTCCGCGAGCGCACAGGGCGAAGCGGCCCGCACAGACTCGACAGCCCGCTGATCAGCCGTCCATCCGCACGATCTTCGGCGTGAACCGCCCCAGCACATCGATAAGCTGCCGCTGCGAATACATTACCTCTTCGATGTTTTTATACGCCTGGGGCGCCTCATCGAGACCTCCGCCGAGCAGGGTGACGCCATAGTCTTCGAGGGTCGTTTGCATGAGCTCGTGCGAGATCGAGCTCATCGCTGCCGTACGGCTCATCTTCCGTCCCGCGCCATGCGCCGCCGAGGATACTGCTGCCAGTTCCCCTTTACCTTTTACAATATAGCCCGGTGCCGTCATCGAGCCGGGGATGATACCCAACACATCTTTTCCTGCCGGCGTAGCCCCTTTACGATGCACGATAAGCTCGCGGCCTTCGTAAATCTCTTTCCACGCAAAATTGTGGTGGTTCTCGACACGGGCTATCGGCCGGCGGCCCAACGCTGTCCGTATCTTGTCGTGGATAACCTCATGACAGGCGGAGGCATAGTCGCCGGCGAGGTTCATCGCCAGCCAATATTCGATGCCTTCCTCCTCGTCGAGGGTCAGCCAGGCCAGGTTGTTCGCCTCGCCCGGAAGACGCCGCTTTTGCTTCGCTATCCGGGTGTAGTGATTGGCGATCGAAGCGCCTAACCCCCGTGAACCCGAATGAGAGAGCAGACCCAGATAGCTGCCTTTCGCGAGGTTTAGCACGGGATCTGGCTCGTCGATCCCGACGATACCGAATTCCACGAAGTGGTTGCCCGAACCCGAAGAGCCCAGCTGCCGCGCGGCGCGGCCCTGCAGCCCTTTGAGCAGCGGCAGTTGTCCGAATTCCTCGCGATCCAGCACTTCGTGCTCCGTGGTTTGGTCGAACTGCCGTCCGCCGCCGAACAGGGTTGCAGCTTTGAGCTCACGGGTAAAGTATTGCTCTTTTTGGGTCAACTCTTTGGGGTCAATGTCGAACACCGACAGGCACATCCGGCAGCCGATATCCACGCCCACGCCATAGGGAATCACCGCGTTCTCCGTGGCCAGCACTCCGCCGATGGGCAACCCATAGCCGGCATGTGCGTCGGGCATCAGGGCACCAGCCACGGCAATGGGCAGCCGCGCCGCCTGGTACATCTGGTTGATGGCGGTCTGCTCGACTTTTTCGCTGCCGAAAATATTGAACGCGATACCGCTTTTGTTCAGCGAGATCTCCATGCCCTCTGGTTCTTGTTTTGGGATCAGCTGTTGGGCGATCAGCCCTAACACAGCGTCATCCGCGTACTCTACGGGAGATGCCAGTATCTCCTTCAGCAAATTCATCACTTTATCCTCCTTTTCGAATTTGAATTGTTTTTCCATGATATTCATCGCTATGCTGATCACCGGTCCTTCCGGATAACCGATAGCGCGAAGATCTTTTCCTCTTAATTTTAACTTTGCCATTTTTTTCTTTTAAAAAATCACAGGGCGACAAGCGATAAAAGCGTTAGTTGCTCTACCCGGCTGAGCTACGGGCCCATTTTTTCTTGTTGTGGACCCGGCGGGATTCGAACCCGCGACCCACTCATTAAAGATGAAGTATCTCTTATCTACGGCACCTGTGAAAAAGTTACAATTCTATTTTGTTTATCTCATCCAGCGCATTGCCGCCATCTTCGATAGCCTTCAACACCTGGAATATCTTGTCGCTCCAACCCGCGATCAGGAACACGTCGCGGCCTGCGAGGCGCAGCGGCGATTTGCCATAACCGGCGAGATCGAACAGATACAATTTGGCTCCCGGCGCCATGCGCTTGTAATTGGTCCAAAGCGTATCGATATGATCCTTTCCGCCGGCGCTGTTCCACAACTCGCAATCGGTGAATAGAACAACCTTATCGACTACCTCACCGCGTTGCAGCAGGTCCTTGATCACCAGATAGCCGTTGGTAGCATAACCCACCTCACCCTCCCGGCGATAGAATTCCTGAACGCTGCCCAGGATATTCTTCTTCGGCACCGGGATCATCTTCCAGGTATTGCCGAACATGCCGGTGATCACATCCGCACAACGGCTTTGAAGCAACATCGCGAGTATGACGCCGATATCATAGTTCATCACCTTGCTGTTGGCCGACACCGCCTTTTGCATGCTCCCGCTGACATCGGCGGCGATCACGACTTTCGTATCTTCATCGTAACCAGCGATGTTCACAGCGCTGAGCTGCACCGCTTCTTCGAGGGCTTCCAATACTAAACCGGTGTACCCGCTTTTGATCGTCTTCAGTTCCCGGTAAGCGCTAAGATAACGGAACGGCAACTGCTTGCTGGTCGCGACAGCCTTGGGATTCGTAAGGTATGCACATACTTTCTTTATCGCATCCTTGCTCACCCCGGCTTCCAGGATGTTCCGCAGGTTACGTACCAGAGCCATATAACCGAGCTTGTTGCTCTGGATCAGCTCTTCCCATTTAGCGCTCTTCGACTCATCCTTTTGGCGGCCCGACTCGAACTTTTGCTGACCGAGCTTGCTCAGCTCGACTTCCCAGGTATAGGGAGTTTCCAGCTCGTCCCTTACGATCTTATCGAACAGCGCCTGCTGCGCATCGTCCTTAGCCTTCGGGTGAACGAGGAACAGGGCATCCTTAAGGGAAACCGCGCTATCCCGGTTGTATTTGGCGAACTGGTATTCGCCAAATTTATTGAAGGCTTCCGCCAGTCCTTTTTGTACTTGCTTGCTCAGCTGACCCAGCTTCTTCCGGCCGGTTCGGCCGTTAGCCTGGGTATAATAAGCCAGCAGTTCGGTGATCTCATCCGCCCGCTGAACGATCCGGGTCACCAGGTCCGATACCAGGCTATCTCCCTTGTGCGCGGCAGCCAGCTCTACGGCAAGCACCAGCGGGATGCTCCGCAGATACATTTGCTCGCGGGCATAGACCGCCAGCCTGGAGACAAAAGCCGGATCGTTGCGCCGGATCAGCGACTGGATGCGTGCCAGGGTTTCATCTGACTTCTCATAGAACTTATCGCTGAGGCCGGCGGTAGCTACGGCGGTATACAGTTCGAGCGCCGGCGTCAGTACAAAAGCCTTTGCGCCTTCATGGTTGACAGTCACCTTTTGCTTCCGGGTCAATACGTTAAATTTCATAGCTACCTCCTTTTTTTTTGTTGTTCGTTTGATGGGAACAAACCTAGAACCAATGTGTGCAATCTATTTGCACAGTTCAAAAAAATTTTCTTTTTTTGTCAAAATTGCTTCTCATGCCCGTCAATCGCAATGCGCTTATCCGTTATCGGACCATCGACAGATGTCTTCAAAACAGACGTCGCAAATGGACTATCGACGATCTTATCGATGCCTGCAATGAAGCCCTTTATGAATATGAGGGTCGTAGCGGGAGCGTCAGCCTGCGTACCATCCGGATGGACCTCAGCGCTATGCGCAGTGACAAGCTGGGTTACAATGCGCCCATAATCGTCACCGATAAGAAATACTACAGCTATGAGGACCCCGGCTACTCCATCAAGAACATCCCCCTCACCGACCAGGACCTGGGAACGCTGCAAGAGGTCTCACAGCTGTTGCGCCAGTTCAAAGGATTTAGTCATTTCGACGGCATGAGCGAGCTCATCCACCGGCTCGACGACAAGATCCATAGCGAGCAACATCATTCCCCGGCCGTGATCGATTTCGAAAAGAACGAGCTCCTCACCGGCATCGAATGGCTCGATCCCCTGTATAAGGCCGTAGTCGCGCGGACTACGATCACCGTGACCTATCGGTCGTTTAAAGCCGCGCGTAGCTCGGATCTGATCTTTTATCCTTATCTGCTCAAGGAGTACCGCAACCGCTGGTTCGTCCTGGGTAAGCATAAAAAAGATCGAAGCATTCTTACGCTGGCCCTCGACAGGATACAAAGCGTCGTGCTGTTTCCTCACGAGCCCTTCCGGGATCACGAACAATTCGATCCGCACACCTACTTCTCTTCCATCGTTGGCGTTACCCGAAATATCGGTGAGCGGCCTGTGAATATTGAATTTTGGGCTAACGCCGAACAGGCGCCTTATATCCGGACCAAGCCGATCCATGCTTCGCAGCAGCTGCTGGAAGAAACTCCCGCGGGAATGCGATTCCGTATCACGGTAGTTCTCAACCTCGAGCTGGAGCGCGAATTGCTTGGTTACGGCGAGGGCCTCAAAGTCCTTTCCCCGGCGCGGCTGGTTCGTCGCTTGCGCAACCGCATCCAGAAGATGGCGGAGCTATATCCACGGGATGACGCCTAGTGGTCCCGGCGTGATGACGCCTGCTGGTCCCGGGGTGATGATGTCTGCTGGTCCCGGGGCGTGCTGACACCTGATGGTCCCGGCGTGATGACGCCTGATGGTCCCGGGTGCCGCGGCGTCGGGCGCGTCACAGCTATTGCACCATCTTATTCGCGCAGCTCGAGCTGGCAAAAGCATGGGGCTTGGCCCGGAAGGCGAAACCCATTCCCCGGATATACCCCATCGCCTCGCTCAGCGCGGCATTGCTTTTGAACCCAGGGTTGGTGTTGATATCCGCATGGACCTCCAGGTCGACGTCGTACAGGGTGAACAGGCGCGACAGCGAATATGCGATCCCAATGCTCTTGCCTACTTCGACAAGCATCCGTTCTTTGATGCTCATCTTTCTCCGCGTCACCTTCGGAAGCACGTACATGAATCCTCCTTTTCCCAATCGCAGGAACACGATCACCGTTGCGAATTCGGTCGACGTCCCCTTGACCTGGCTATCCGTTCCGATACAGACCTTCAGCCGGTGACCCTGGCTTTTTTCTCTTACCAGGACTTCCCGGACTTCCTCTTCTATGGGCACCGCGATATGCGTGCCGTCTGGCCTACGCCAGTGTTGTAGGTGTTGCATTGTGTTGTCATTTATATGGCTGCTGTTGACACGGATGGGCATAAAAAACCCCGCAATCTCTTGCGGGGTCTGTGTTATAGCGATTCGACGATCAATTCTATCGTATAGCAAAACATGCCCCGCGGCCGGTATCATCCTCACTGGGATCAAACCAGCATTTCGTTACGATATGTATCAGCATGTAGCGCATGTTTTTATAGTTTTAACAATACAAAGTTGTGAATATTTTTCCGATAATACCAAATTTTTGATAAGTTTTTTTTAAAATTTTCACGTTAATGTATATGCGCTACCGGAGGCATGCCGCCGGAACCCGATGGTTTCCATCCTGGGCGCCTCTACCGTCCGTTCATGCTGGTTCGCGATCTCCGCAAGAGTCATAGGCTTGTCGATCACCGTGTCAAAACCCAGGGTCTTGCTCAACCGCTGCGCCTTGGGCGTATTCAGCTTTCCGAACTCATACCGGGCGATCAGCCGGCCTTTGCGTAAAATAGCGCTGTCGATAAAGCTCAGCGGGCTATTGAATGTACAGATCAGCTGGACGTTCAGGGCATCGGACAGCAGCCCGTCGGAAATATTCAGCAGATTCGAGACCGATGAGTATGAGCTATACTTCCTGTCCATGAGGACATTCTCCGCATCTTCGATGACTACCACCGAATTGGGGTTGTCGATCAACAATTCCATGAAATCGGGTTTCATGATACTGTCCGCCATTCCGGACGATAGAAAAAGCACCCGTTTTTTTATTCTTCCGATGAGGTAACGCAGATACGTAGTCTTCCCTGTCCCGGGTAGCCCATGCAACAGAACGATGCCTTTGTCGTTTTGTTTGTTCAGCCGTTTGCGTATCAATTCATCGACCTCCCTGATATCATCCTCATAAAAAAGATCGAGATCGAGTTTCGTCCGCTTGATCTCCATAGCCTTCAGAACCATTTGGTTCCTGAGTGTCACGATCAGGTTGATCTCGAAAGGCTGCCGCCGCTGTCGCTGTTTGAACCGGCGAAAAAGCTGATGAACCTCATCGATAAAAGCCTGATGTTCCCCGTCGTGCCAGATCTCGCAATAGCTGGCGTCGAACTCGAGCAAACACCTGTTCTTCATCACCACCAGGGTCACATCGAACTCATAGTCCTTATTACGTTCGCGCCGGCGATATTGATGGATACGGATAATGTCCGCTCCGAATTTTTCCTTGAAGGCCGCAAAGGCCCGTTCCGCATCTATCCCACTGATATCGTCCAGGCCAGGCAGTTCATTGAAATAATGCAGATAAAGTTTTTTGGCATCCAGAAAGTAACTATGGAACACGCTGGCATTGATCACTTTCTGGGTATATGTTTTGTCCATTGTTGGTTGGTTTGGCTGAAAACGCTATCGCGTTTTCAGGGAAATAAAAAACCCCGCAATCTCTTGCGGGGTCTGTGTTATAGCGATTCGACGATCAATTCTATCGTATAGCAAAACATGCCCCGCGACCGATGCGATCCCCTATAGGGAATAACCGGCTGACTTTATTGATATGTTGGGACATGCGAAGCATTTTAAAATCTTTTAGCGATGCAAAGGTGTGAATATTTTTTTGAATATGCCAAACTTTTGTGAAACAATTTTTATTTCGTAACTTAATAAGCATGGACATGGGAAAGCTTTCTTTTATATCACTGCGTAAACGAGCATATCATGAAAGCGCTTTCCCTATTGCCCTTCCTCCTTCTTTGCGTGCATTCCCGGGTGCCACTGAATCATGTATCCAATTTCATTAACCCCACAGGCACCTATATCCTCAAAGGGAACGTGAAAAAGAACAATATAACCGGGCATTATGGCGAGTTGCGGGTGAGCCTGCTTGACTCGCAAACCGTGGCCTTATGTTTTTATCTTAGCAGCGGATACCCCGACTATTCGGCGGCGTCGATGCTGGATACCCTGCATTATGAGGACAATTGCATCCATTTGCAGCCGGGACGGGATAGCACCTGCACCCTTGTCCTGACCTTTAGCAACCGCAGCGTAGACCTGATGAAGATCTACAAAGACCCTGCCACCGGCTGCGGGTTCGCGCCCGGCGTCATCGTCCCTGCCACACTCAATAAGATCTCCTCCGAGGTGCCCGTGATCCAGGATTTTTCCACCCGGGGGCGATCCGGCGCGGGGAAATAGCCTAATTTCAATTTATGAATCAACCGGAAAACCAGCTGCGGACCGACAACTGGCTATTCTATTCCTGCTATCATGAAACCAGCAGGGTGGTGGAACATTTTGTACCCGAACATGTGTTTACTCATATCCTGGAGGGCAGCCTGGATTTTTTTCTGGGCACCAGTCATCATCGCTATCACGAAGGCGATATGCTGTTGATAAAACGGAACCAGCTGGCGAAAGTGGTCAAGTTTCCTGCAGCCGGCGGCCTCTTCAGATCATATAGTCTCTATCTGGATCAACCTACACTACGCGCGATCAGCCTCGAATATAATCTCAAGGCGGACGGCCTGTATAAAGGTGAGAGCATCGTGCTCCTGGAACAGGATACCTTTTACAGGAGTTTTGCCGGATCGCTGGTTCCTTATATGGAGGCTCAGCAGGCGCAAGTCGATCCCGCCCTTGCGCAACTGAAGGCCAGGGAAGTGATCCTGCTGATGCTCAGACTGAACAAACAGGTCAAAAACCTTTTATTTGATTTCGCGGAGCCGGGCAAGATCGATCTGGAAGAATTTATGACCCGCCATTTTACCTTCAACGTGGACATGAAGCAATTTGCCTATCTCACGGGCAGGAGCCTGGCAACCTTCAAACGGGATTTTGAAAAGATCTTTCATATGTCACCGGGGCGGTGGCTGCAGCAGAAAAGGCTCGCGCAGGCATATTATCTTATAAAAGAAAAGGGAGAAAAACCATCCGATGTCTACCTGGAAGTAGGCTTCGAGGATCTCTCCCATTTCTCTTTTGCTTTTAAAAAAGAATTCGGTAAGGCGCCTTCGCTATTGAATTAACTACAGCTTCGCCTTGCGCTCGTGTCCCCACAATACGTAGCCCAGGGTAAAGTTCCAGAACTGGTTACCCATGTACGTATACTGTGTGCGATACATCTGAACGAATCCGCGGTTGTAGCTGACGGAGACCTGCAGTTTTTTCCATTGGAACCCGGCCAGGATATCAAAGCCGGCGTCGATGGGTTGTACATTGCTTTGACCCGACACAAACTGAGATTTATGATTGTTGAATTGCAGGTTGTTCGTTTGCCGGATGGTATAAGCGTATTGGTAATTGTTATTGGAGTCGACGGAGTAGTTCCCTTTCTCCGTTCCCGAAAGGCTCTTGGAGATGTAGACTCCGAGACCGCCGAATACCTTGAATTTAGGGCTGACCCGAAAGCCATACTCTAAGTTTATGGGCAGGGTCAGGTTATAGATCTTTACCCGCGAATCCGAAAAGTTATAAGAGTAGTTGGGCTGGGTAGGGAATCCAATGCTCTGGCCAATGTGTGCGCCATTCACTCCATACGTTAAAGAAGACGCCAGCATCAGGCCGGAATAGCCGAGATCGTATTCGCCAAAGACACCACCCCGAAATCCATTCATCTCCCATATGTACTCATTCGTAGGGTAACCAGTATAGGCATCGGTATGCCAAAAACCGAGCGAGCTGAAAGATCCCTGGACGCCCACCCGGAATTGTGCAAAACACGGAATCGAAGCCAAACATAAAATACAGACCATCAATTTTTTCATACACATATCTGTTGAGGTTTCTAAAAGACCGGCAAACTATATATTTTGCTGCAATATAGGCCAACCTTAACATATCTATAACTGTTTAATGCCTTGATATTCAGATAATGCCAAGGGCCGGTCCAATTATTGCGCGCCGAAGATAAGCCAAAACGGCGGTACGTCATACCCATGACGAAGGTTTTACCCTTAAAGTTGGCTTTGGAGTCCATAAATTAATTATTTTTAATCTGCCCCGAGCCCCGCTCAAAACAAATTGTTATGGCAGCGTATTTTCGGACCTTTCAGCAGTTCAGCGATCCCGGTCTGGCATCAGTTATAGCACAACAGTTGGAAGCCCAGCAGATCGAATGCGTGGTAGAAAAGGTTAAACCTCTCCTGGAACCCGGCTTCTTCCGCAATACTGTCGAGCAGACAATTCATCTGAAGGTCCGCACCGCGGACATGGCCGAGGCGCATAAAGCGCTGGAGGAATATTACCGGCATCAGCTGCAGGACGTCGATCCGGGTTATTATCTGTTTTCTTTTTCCGATGTCGAATTACTGGAGATCGTGGCGAAACCCGACGAATGGGGACATTTCGACTATGTGCTGGCGCGCGCGTTGCTCGCCGACAGAGGGTTGGAGATCCCGGATGAGACCATCGAACAAATGAAACAGCAACGGTTTCTTCAACTGGCCAGAGAAGCCAGGATGGATTCGACCACCGATGGCCTGATTGCATTTGGTACTCTACTGGATGGCTTTTTCGCCGGCATCAAGAAGAAGATTATCTCCTACCTTTGGAAAATTGAAAATCACACATAAGATGAGAGTTACTTACTATGGTCATTCCTGCTTCGCCGTATTTGCCGGCGGCAAGCACATTCTGTTCGATCCCTTTATTTCCGGTAACGAATTGGCAAAGAACATCGATCTGAATTCCATCAAAGCCGACTATATCTTCGTAAGCCACGGCCACTCCGATCATATGGCCGATACCGTAACGATTGCGGGTCACACGGGTGCAACGGTAGTGTGCAGCTATGAGCTGTTCATCTATTTCGGCAAACAAGGGTTAAAAAAAGTCCAGCCGCTAAATCCCGGCGGCAAATCCAAATTTGATTTTGGCGAAGCGAAATCCTTTACCGGCGTACACTCCAGCAGTTTTGCGGATGGCTCCTATGCGGGAGTGGCCAGCGGTTTTGCCCTGAAGACCGCCGACGGCAACTTCTATTATAGCGGCGATACCGCCCTCACGATGGATATGACGCTGGTCCCCAAATGGGCCAATTTCGATTTTGCCATCTTCCCCCTCGGCGATGTCCTGACCATGGGTTTCGAAGACGCCCTCGAAGCCGCCCACCTGGTCAAAACAACCAAGGTGCTGGGTGTGCATTATAATACCTGGCCATTCATTACCATCGATACGGCCAAAGCGACACAGGCTTTTGAAAAGGGAGGCGCCAAATTGTTCCTGCCTAAGATCGGCGAGACCATCGACATCAATCGATAAGATCATCTTTTTTTAATTGCCGCATAACGGTGATCACTCCGGGGACCTGCTGTGGCTCCAGATGATAATGTCGCGTGTCGAAATTACAGGATATTCCGAACCAATCAGGACAGCCGCAGTATCGAAATCGAACAATGACCAAGCCGTCGAAGAACCCACAATTTTGGTAATCAACATATTACCAAACTGGCATTTTATTAGCTCCTTTCTTTGCCAAATCCCCCTCGCCATGTTCAAAAATTACTTCCGCACGGCTTTGAGGAACTTCCTCAAAAGCAGATTGTTTTCCGTTATCAATATCTCCGGGTTGTCGCTGGGCATGGCGATAGCGTTATTGATCGGCATCTGGATCCGGGACGAGCTGTCTTTCGACACTTATCATTCCAACTACCCACATATCGCCCAGGTGATGGAAAATCAATCGCTATCCGGAGGGGTAACGACCATGTATGTTCAACCATATCCCCTGGCGAAAACGCTTCGCGACAAGTATTCCGGCGATTTTAAACGCGTCGCAGCCTTTATGCCTAATGCCGAGATGATTGCCGTGGGAAACAAAAAACTCAGCAGGACCGGCAGTTTCACCGATCCCGATTTTCCAGAAATGATGACGCTGAAAATGATACAAGGCTCCCGCGCGGGTCTGACCGACCCTTCGTCCATCCTGATCTCGGGTTCCCTTGCAACAGCCGTTTTTGGTGATACAGACCCCACTGGAAAAACGCTGCGACTGGGCGACAAATATGCACTCCGGGTCAAAGGCGTGTATGAAGATCTCCCCGAGAATTCCAGCTTTAACGGCCTGGATTTTCTGGCGCCGATACATTTGCTTTTTGACAGTACCTCGGGCGAGAACGATTGGTATACCAACGCTTACAATATCTATGTACAGCTGAATCCCGGCAGCGATCCCAAGACCGTTTCCGTCAGGATCGCCGGGCTGAAGCGGGAACACGATAAAAGTGTGATAAAGCCGGTCCTTTTCTTATATCCCATGCGCCAATGGCATCTGTATTCGCAGTTTAAAAATGGGGTTGCCGCCGCCGGCAATATCCAATATTGCCGGATGTTTGGTTTTATCGGCGTCTTCATCCTCCTGCTGGCTTCGATCAATTTTATGAATCTCACGACGGCCCGCAGCGAAAAGCGGGCGAAGGAGGTGGGTATCCGCAAGGCTATCGGCTCCGCGAGAAGCCAGCTGATCACGCAGTTCTTCAGCGAGTCCTTTTTCATGGTGCTGTGTGCATTTGTACTTTCGTTGCTGCTAGCCTGGCTGCTCCTGCCGTTTTTCAACGAATTAGCCGGGAAAAAAATGACCATCCCCTGGAACAGGCCTTTTTTCTGGTTGTGTTCCCTGGTCTTTATAACGATCATGGGATTTCTCACCGGCAGCTATCCGGCGTTGTATCTGAGTTCTTTTAACCCGGTAAAGGTCCTAAAGGGTGCTTTTCGACCCGGCCGATCCGCATCCGTGCCTCGCAAAGTGTTGGTGGTCGTCCAGTTCACCATATGCATCGGCCTGTCCATCGCCACGATGGTCGTTTACCGGCAGCTCCGGTTTGCAAAAGACCGCCCGCTGGGTTTCAAGCAGAACGGGCTAATCACCATTCCCCTCAACAGTCCCCAGGTGACGGACAATTACAAGGCTTTTCGCAACGAGCTTCTGAAGTCGGGCGCCGTGATCGACGTGGCGGAATCCTCGAGTCCCACCACCGGCATCTTCTCATCCGCCAACAATTTAGTCTGGAAGGGAAAAGACCCTAATAACCAGAGCGCCTTTGGAACGATCTCGTCTACTTCCGATTTCGGGCCTACCATCGGCTGGACCATCGACCTGGGAAGGGATTTCTCGCCTCAACTGGCTACCGATTCCCAGGCTTTCATCTTAAATGAGGCTGCCGTCAAGGTCATGGGATTCGCGCATCCCATAGGCGAGCGGATACACTGGCATAACAAGGATTTTACCGTGATCGGTGTCGCGAGAGATATGGTCATGACCTCGCCTTTTCTCGCCACCTCCCCAACGGTATTTATGATGAATAAGGAGCGCGGCATGAATGTCATCGTCGTCAAATTGTCGCCAAACCAATCGCCCGCCAGGTCGCTTTCAGTTATAGAAGGCATTTTTAAACAGTTCAATCCCGACGCACTCTTCGATTACCAATTCGAGGACGAACAGTATGCTCAGAAATTTGCGACCGAGCAACGTATTGGCAGTTTTGCCGGCGGCTTTGCGCTACTCGCCTTGTTCATCAGCTGCATCGGCATTTTTGGTATGGCGTCCTTTGTGGCCGAACAACGCCGAAAAGAGATCGGCGTAAGAAAGGTGCTGGGAGCTTCAGTGATCAATCTCTGGCGATTGCTGTCCAGGGAATTCATCGTGCTGGTGCTCATTTCGCTGGCTATCGCTGCTCCACTGGCATACCTTTTCATGCACAATTGGTTGCAGCATTATGAATATCATACCACCATTTCCTGGTGGCTCTTTGCGGCAGCAGGCCTGGGCGTTTTCGCCGTGACGCTGCTCACAGTGAGCTATCAAACGTTCAAGGCCTCCCTCAGCAACCCGGTAAAAAGCCTGCGCACGGAATAGGTGCCGGCAGGTATCACCTCTGCACCCTGCTTCGCTCCTATGGCTCCGGCAGGCGCTGCTCGATCTTAACGACGCCATCCGCGACCTTCGGGAAAATAGTATATACCCGTGCGTCATGACCGGGGATGATGTACCGGGGGTTGCCGGTGAGCGTCTTCATCCGGATCATCGATTTGACATAGCCGGCCGGATCAAGGGTCCCCGGGATGATCTCTTACGGGGATATTTCTGCCTTTATCCCCCTTGATCAGCCAGATCGAAAAATCGATATTGACGCCGTCATGCTGCGGACCGTGGTCAGCCCATACGGAGATGGGCATGGCAAAACCCACGTTCGCAAATTTGAGCGCATATACCTGGTAGCGTTCGGGCTGCGCCCGTCCCCGGAGTGATGTTATTAGCGGGACGAAAGGGAGTAATGGATTCGTGGCAGGTTTGCTTATCCGATTAAATTTACTTCAAAATAAGTCAGCCATTGGTATTTCTTGTCTCCTATATAAAAGCCTGCCGGAGCCATAGAAACCAGCGCCTTTATCGCCGCGGATTGGCAATCGTAAACATAATGGTTCGCTTCGGTATATTTGCCCAAAACGATAATCACCCAATAGTTGGTGTTGGCGTCAAGCCTTGCGATCTCTTTGTCGCTCTCTTCACGTATTACCTGTCGGACATTATCCTTCAAATTATCCGCCCAGGCGGTGATCCGGTATTGGGAGTCGGTCCTGACAATAAATTTTGCTTCGATCTTTTTCAAGATCGAGATCGCGTCCGAAAAAGGAACGCGAAACTGCTCCGGAGTAAAACTCTTTTTTAGGTGATCTATCTTTTCTTCCCAAAACATGTGGAAATGGAAATTACAGAATATTCCATAAAACAATCCGACATTTGGCAATTAAACCAGCAAATTCTATACTGGGCATTATGAAGACGCTGACCGAAGAACAACAGGCAATCATCAATTCCACCGGCGATATCAGGATCAACGCCGTATCCGGCTCGGGCAAAACTACGACCATCATCGAATATGCAGCCTCGCGTCCCCGCAGCTCGCGCATCCTTTATCTGGCATTTAATAAATCCGTACGGCTCGAAGCCACCAAAAAATTCGACACCCGTGGGCTTCACAACGTCAAGGTCGAAACCGCCCACTCGCTGGCTTATAAACACATCGTTTTCGCGCACGGATATAATGTCAGGACCCAAAGCTATAAAACACACGAGATCGTCGACATTCTCGGCCTTAGAGGTACCGGTGAGAAACACGCCGAATATATTCTGGCTACCCATATCAGCAGGTTTTTGACCTATTTCTGCAACAGCGACAAGCCCAAGGTGCAGGACCTCAATTATCTGGATACCATCTCCGACAATACGGCTCAGGCCTTTGTAAAGAAGTTCTATTCACACATCGAAGACGGCACGCGGCTTCTTCTTGCCAGGATGGACAGGAGAGAGATCGACATCACCCATGACTTTTATCTCAAGAAATTCCAGCTGGCCGCTCCCCTGCTTCCCTATGATTATATCTTATTCGACGAGGGACAGGATGCTTCCGGCGTCATGCTCGATGTCTTCCTGAAACAAACCGCCACCAAAGTTATCGTCGGCGACGTACACCAGCAGATCTACGGCTGGCGCTATGCAGTAAACTCGTTGGCAAAAACGGACTTCAGGACCTATAATCTTTCGGCCAGCTTTCGTTTCCCGCAGGACATTGCCCAGCTGGCTGCGGGGATTTTGGATTGGAAGAATAAGCTATATGATTTTGAGCCGGTGATAATCACCGGCAAGGGTGTCGATTCGCGGGAGATGTCGAAAGCCACTATCGCAAGGACTAATTTAGGCTTGCTTTTGAAGGCAATCGAATACATCACCGAAAACCGAAAGGTTCGTAACATCTACTTCGAAGGCAATATCAACTCGTATACGTATGCAGATGATGGTGCCTCGCTGTATGACGTCTTGAACCTTTATAACAGTAAGCCCGATAAGATCCGTGACAAACTGATCCAGTCGATGAAGGACCTCGACGAGCTGGAGGAATACATCGAAAAAACGGAAGATGTCCAGCTGAGCATGATGGCGGAGATCGTGAAAGAATACGGCGACGAGATATATGGTATTATCAAATCCCTGAAAGATCTGCATGTAGCCGACGACGACAAGACCAAGGCCGAGATGATCTTCTCGACGGTACATCGGGCCAAGGGCATGGAGTACGATGTCGTTTACCTGGTAGACGACTTTATCACAGAGGAAAAACTCCAGAAACTAAAAGATAAGGATGAGCCGCTGAATACGGCAAAGCTCACGGAAGAGATCAATCTGCTCTATGTGGCAGTAACCCGCGCAAAATACAAGCTGTATATTCCTGAATCGCTGCTTCCAAAAGGTATTACCTCCGGTAAGCACATCCGGACGGAGAAGAAAGCGACCCGTGCTGCATTCTCGACTGCCTCCCGTCAAACGCAACCCGGGCGGCCAGTCCAAAAGAAAGTGCCGGGACGCAAATCCGAGGAGAAATCTTACACCGTCCTGGAAAAAAGGCGGACCAGCAAAGAGGCCTATCAACCCTGGAGCTCCGAACTGGACAAAGAGCTTATCGCCATGGCGGATACCGGCGCCTCCGTAGGCGATATGGCCGAACATTTCGGACGCACAAAAGGCGCAGTCTATGCCCGGCTCAAGAAGTTGGATTATTATTCCTAGTCATCCCGCTATTCCAGAATGCGGCGCAGATAGTTTACCTGTCCCAGGTGGTAGTTCGTATGGACGAGAAGCTGCGTCAATACATAGGTGTTCGAATTCTTCGCGCCGTCGAATGGCAGCGGGAATTCGGCTTCCATTTTTTCCGGTGTGAATGCCTCCAATGTCTTTTTGATCATGGGGATCAGCGCTTCCAGCTGGGCTACAAGCTCCTTTCGCGGCGTTCCCTTGACGCTGAACTCCAGGTCCCGGTTACGGACGTAGCCGGTGTGGGCAAGCGTGGTGCCGATATAATGGTTCAGGCCGCCGATGATATGCGACACGAGGTTACCACAGGAATTTTTTACGGTTCCCTGTATCTTCCACAAATCCGCTTCGTTTTTAAACGCGTTGACTTCTTCGATCAACTTGCGGAGATCGCGTTCGTAGAAATTTGCCAGGAGGATGTTTAACATTGCCGCGGGTTTTATTTATTAATCACGAACAAACCAGTGATCCGTAGCTTTGCGAAGCTCGCCGTAGTCCGGATCGCCGTCAGTAGCCCAGGCGATAATCCCGTCAGGGCGTATCAGTACAGCGCTCAAACCTAATTGCTCTTTTGCCTGACCCGAAATATACGTGATTCTACCTTCATATTCATTCGCTAAAGTTTTAAGTGAAGCGTTTTGATCAAAATCAAGCAGCAGCCCCTGGCCATCGTGCATTAACTCGCCGACCGTCGTACCGTCTTCGAATTGGAAGTTCGGGACGCTGTGGCCCACCAGCGGGTTGCCGTCGCCGAGGTTATAATGCGTGTCGATACCCCATACCCTTCCGGCAAAATAGGTAGCGCCATCACGGGTATTCATAATGTCGCGGACAATGGCGTTCAGCGCGCGGGCATCGGGGTCTGGTCTCATGATAGCCACCTGCGCGCGGGACCAATCAAGGACCTGCGTACCTATGGGGTGGCGTTCGGTAAAATAACTGCATAGCAAGTCTTCGGGTGCCTTATTTTGGATCGTTGCCGCGAGCTTCCAACCCAGGTTCATGGCATCGCCGAGTCCAAGGTTAAGTCCCTGCCCTCCAAGCGGCGCGTGAATGTGCGCGGCATCGCCGGCTAAAAATACCCGTCCGTTGCGATAAGTTGTGGCTTGCCGGGCCCTGTCCGTCCAGGTGGTCGCTATATGCAGGGTTGTGATGGTAACATCGGTACCCGAGACGCGGCGTAGCACTTCCTGCACATGTTCAAGGGTGATCGGCTTGTCCGAATTATGAAATGCCCCGCCGTCAAAGTCCTGGATGACTATATAACCAGGCTGAGATTGCAGGTACATGCCGGATGGGGTCACGATTCGCCCCGGTCTTAACTTTTCCGGGTCGGCAATATCTGCCTGAACAGTATAGCCGGTGAATTCCGGCTCGGTACCCGCGAATTCAAAGCCGCCCACCTTACGAACGACGCTACGGCTTCCATCGCAACCCACGAGCCATTTGCTTTTGAAAGACTGGTCGCCTGCCTGAACAGTCACCCCGTCCTCGGCGTGCTCAAAGCCGGCAATAGCAAGCCCTCGCCTGATCTCCACACCTAATGATTCTGCCCGGCGGATGAACACTGTTTCAAGCTCCTGCATTTCAGAAATTAAGCTGTTGTCGGTAGAGCCTGGAATGCGATACCGCCATTGCGAGCTGTCAATATCGCCCTCATGAAATGGAATGCCGGCGAAATGTCCTACCTGGCGGCGGGGTCCTTGTTTGGCATTTTGGTGTGGGCTTTTAAGCCGTTTATGGATCTCGAGTTCTTTTAGCAACCCGCGCCGGTAGAGCGCTTCAATGGTAGGTGCCGAGAGTCCCCGTATCCCGAAAGGAAGTTGCTTCAACGGAGAGTGCGGGTCTTCCGCTTTTTCCAGGATCAGGACTGAACATTTGGCCAGGGCCAGTTCACATGCGAGGAATAGGCCTACGGGGCCCGCGCCGGAAATGATTACATCTTTCATGAAGCAAAACTCCTGAAAGCCCTCGGGTTAGGCTTGTACAAACGCGACAAAATCGCCGCTTACAGTACGTTTGCCCTTTTTTGCTTTTCGTGCAAATGCCGCCGGCGTGGTGCCGCTATAGCGTTTGAATTCCCTGCTTAGGTGGGATTGATCCGAATAGCCCAACTCGTGAGCCAGGCCGGCAAGATTGGAGTCCGGGAAATGCCACAAGCGGTTACGCACCTGTTCGAAGCGCATCAGGGCGGACACGTCTTTGACAGTATGGCCGGAAGATTGCTTAAAATTCCTTTCCAGTGTTCGGACCGTTGCGTGCGCCGCCGCCGCTACCTGACTTACCGGCATGGTGCCATTTGCTTTCCGCATAGCGGCTCCTGCTTTGGACAACATACTGTCGGGGGCTATCCCTGATCGGGCATGCAGAAAATATTGTTTTACCCGGGCCAGCGCTTCATCGACCCTACGGGCCTGAATGAGTTCGGTTAAGGCAGGTTGGAGCTTCGCGACAGGATGTTCAAATACATGTACGCCGCCTTTGCCGGATGGGAGTCCCAGCAGATCGAACACGGTCCAGGGAAAGCATCGGATGCCCAGGATCTCCAACCGGTCCCTTGTATAGAAAATCACGGGCCGGTCGAGCAGTCCCATCATAAACGGCGATGGCAACGGTTGCAATGCTCCATTGATGGCAATGCTGCAGTCACTTCCGAAATGAAAAATAATTTCCGCGTAGCCGTCGGGTATTACCTCAAAGCCCGGTTCCAGTTCCTCGTAATCTCTGATATTATGCCAAAAGCACTTTATGGTATCTCGCAGTTCTTCGGGAGGTTCAAATTCCTGGTGCAGCATTTTGAAAGGTAGCATTTTTGGCCGTCATTTCTCGTGCATTGGCCGGTAAAATGGCCCCCGCCCGCCGAAGGGCCGTTGCCATCTTTGGTGCAGGCTGCTAATTTAGTGACATGACAACTACGATCGCAATCGTTTTGCTTTTATTTACCCTAACGCTAAGCATGGGTGGAGGCCTTTACGAAATACTGGTTATATATTCTGGCTGGAAACATGATGTGCATCCGCTCACTTTGCGAGGGAAGCTGGAATCATCCGGCATGATCCTTGCCGCCAAACGTTTTTGGCCGATTGTTTCGCCGGCGCAAGCTTTACTGGCTGTGATCAATATCGTTCTGGCGTGGAATCATCCGAGTGGGGCGCGGGCTTATTGGCTGGCGGCAGCAATGGCTATTTTCATCAATCGGCTGATCACCTTCAGCTATTTCATCCCCATGATGATCCGTAAGATCATGCGACCCGAAAACATCGAGGCGACACGCCTGCAAGCCATTGTCAAACAATGGATCGCGTTAAGTCCGCTCCGTCTCGTTCCGGAGCTGTTCGCCTGGATCATGCTTGTGGTGACCCTGCTGAATATCGCGCATCAGTGAACCTACGATCGCGGCGTCTCCTCGTGATAGTCCTGTTCCGTATTGATAGACCAGATATTCGATCTATCGGTTATTCCGGCAACGATATTGTCAACAGCTGTCATGGCCGTCAACATGGAGTGATCCGTATTATTGTATTTGTGCATCCCGTTGCGCCCGATCAAGTAGAGATTATCGAGCCCATCGACGAAGTTCCTGATAACCTCGAAAAGGTCATACGTCCCAAAATAGGCTGGATAAGTCTTTTCCATCCGGAGGATGGTGGCGTCCAGCAGGTCTTCCTTACGGGCGAGCCCGATCTTTTCCAGCTCATCGATGGCTATTCCCTTGATGTCCTCGTCGGATCGGTCCCAGAAGTCGTCGCCCTTATTGCAAAAATATTCCATACCGATCCAACTTGTTTCGGGGTCCTTTACCAGGAAGGGGCTCCAATTATTGAAAAGCTGTAACCGGCCCACCTTTACATCTTTTTCCTGAATATATATCCAGGTATCCTCAAGCGTAAATTTGCGGTAGCCTCCCGTTGCCTTGTCGGGAATGGAGAAATGTTTCAGGAGCAAACCGACCGTGATAAAATCCCTGTATTGGAGACCTGCAGCTATTTGCTTTACGTCGGCGGGGACATCTCCTTCCATCCCGGCGATCAGCTCGTTTACCGGCATCGAAGAAAAAATATAATCGCCCTCCCAGGATTGCGTTTCATTTGTTTGTGCATTGACGGACCGGACCGCAACAACTTTGCCATTTTCATTGGACAACCCGGTGATAGTTTGATCGAACACGATCCTTCCACCTAAGCTTTCAATTTGATGGGCGACCTCCTCCCAGAGCTGTCCGGGCCCCAGCTTTGGATAAAGGAATCGCTCGATCTGGCTGGTTTCAACATTCTTTTGAGCAATATCCCCGTCACCTTTTTTCCGCCGTTTTAACGCATGCGCCACCGCCTTACTTACCGAGACCCCTTTAATACGCTGGACGCCCCATTCCGCCGATATCTCGCGGCAGCTGACTCCCCATACTTTTTCAGTATAATCCTTAAAAAAGGTCTTGTATAAAGTCTTGCCGAAACGATTGATCATAAAGTCCTCGAGCGTTCTCTCTTTTCGCCGTGGAAAGAGCCTGGCCGCGCCATAAGAAAAAGCAATGCCCATGGTCCGAAAAAACCCCAGTTTTCTGAGTGTGCCAGCCGAAAGCTTTAACGGGTAGTTAAAGAATTGGCGCAGGAAATAGATTCGCGAAAGCCGGCGGCGCAGTAGCATTACCTTATCCTGGTCGACGGACGACCTACCGACGGAGTCGCCGGCATATAATTTATGCAAACGATTCTGGTAATGGATGTTGATTACTTTTTCGTTTGTGGTTTCCAGCGGCATAAATCGGAACCACCATTCCATAACTCTATCCGACTTGGAAAAAAACCGATGCCCGCCAATGTCGATCCGGTTGCCTTTATAGTTCACGGTCTTGGATATGCCGCCAATGTCTCGCGTCTTTTCGAGAATTATCGGCTTGATATCCGTTCGGGTCAATAATTCGTAGGCGGCCGTCAGGCCGGCAGGTCCGGCGCCAATTATGATTGCGGTCTTCAACTAGTTTACTTTCTCTTGTTGCTTGTACTATGCCGCGAATGTAGTATAATTTTAGCGTTTGATCTGCCCGGCAATGTGCGGAACGGCATGGACAAATTTTGACGGATTTTGTCAACCATAATAACAACGAAGTCTTTTTCGTTATTGAGGAGTGGGGTTATACAACTACTTCTTTCATAACGACCAGCTACCCAAATGGCTTCTTTTGCTGAACAAGATCAGTTTGTGCGGCATCCTGGCCTGGCCGTTAGTCCTGTTCGCGTCGCTATTTATGTTCGACAACCCCAACGTGAACGTGCGTAAAATGACGGTGTATTGTATCCTGCTGAATTGCTATCCGCTGGTGCTGGTCCTGATGTCCTGGTCGAGCTTCAGATTATATGCCTTCAACCCCATTCTTGCTGCGGTCTTTCCGGCAGTCCCCGTCCTGATCTATTGCAGTGTAATTATCCTTGTGATGTTCTTTGCGTGACAAATTGAAGATAAAAACGCAAGTGGTTGATAATCAGGCCTCCAATTTAAGTCTTCGCCCAGAGTATGCAAATTTCACATTTCATGTTAAATTTGCAGATGATTAAGCGACGGCTCGAATCTCAAATAACCGAAGCATTAGAACGTAGCCCTTCCGTAGCGTTATTAGGGCCGCGCCAGGTAGGTAAGACTACCATTGCTCTCAATATTTCTGAAACGACTCCTTCCGTTTACCTGGACCTGGAAAACCGTAGAGATCTACAAAAAGTACAGGATATCGAAGCCTTCCATGTAGAAAACAGCGACAAATTAATCATACTTGATGAGGTCCAACGTCTTCCTGAAATATTTGCTCCCTTAAGAGGCATAATTGACCAGGAACGCCGCAAAGGGAATAGGGCCGGGCAATTCTTGTTTTTAGGCTCTGCGTCCATTGATCTTTTACAACAATCCAGTGAATCCCTGGCCGGGCGCATTGCGTACATGGAGCTTCACCCTATAGACGCGACAGAATATGCAGATAACAGCCTGGATAAATTAAACAGCTTATGGGTCCGCGGTGGTTTCCCGGAAAGCCTGTTGTCGGCATCTGATCAAAACAGCCTGGACTGGCGCCATGATTTTATCAAAACCTATCTTGAACGTGACATACCTCAACTTGGGCCGCGAATCCCTGCCGAAACGCTTGAGCGGTTTTGGACCATGCTGGCCCATAACCAGGGCTTTGTATTAAACGCCTCACAATTCGCAAGGAATCTGGATGTGACAAGCACGACCATTGGTCGTTATCTTAACCTGATGGCCGATCTTTTACTAGTCAGGCGCTTAAAACCCTGGACAACCAACGTGGGAAAACGCCTGGTCAAGTCTCCGAAGATCTATGTGCGTGATAGCGGTATTACGCATGCACTGCTTAATATCCCTGATTATAATAGCCTTCTGGGCCACCCTGTGGTAGGAGGAAGTTGGGAAGGATTTGTCATTGAAAACATAATGTCTGTAGCTCCCTCAAGGGTGCAGCCTTATTACTATGGCACGCCCGGAGGTGCTGAAATAGACTTGGTGTTGGAGTTCCCCGGTGGTGCAAAATGGGCGATAGAGATAAAGCGTAGTTCAGCTCCTTCGGTCTCCAAAGGCTTTTATAGCGGGTGCGAGGATATAAAGCCCGATAAGCGCTTTGTGGTTTATTCTGGTTTGGAGGATTTTTCTATGGGGGAGGGTATTACGGCGGTCTCTTTACCGAATTTGATGCGGGAACTTTTGAAGCAATAGGATGATCCTCGCTACCAGCCCTAAAATATTTTGCTTTGACGACCAATTCAACAGAAAATAGATAAGAAAACGACGATGACAAACAAGCCGACGCATAACAACGACAATTGGGGAGATGATTATTCCAGTCCTCTTATCAAGGAACTGTCTGATGCGATTACTCTACAAGAACAGGAACAGATGGATTACAAAATGAAGCTGGCTGCAAAGATTTACAAGGCAATGAAATCGCTTGGTATGACTCAAACTCAGTTTGCCGAATCAATGAACGAACCGATTTCATTGGTCTCACTCTGGATTAGTGGCACTCATAACTTCACGGTCGATACACTTGTCGATATTCAGCGTGTACTAGGCATTTCATTGCTGAACGTAGAAAACACGAATTCATACACTCAAGTAAATTTCAAATTAAATATATCCTCTACTATTATTGGTTGGACGCCGCGCGAATTGAATCAGTATACTAGTGATATGAGCGGATTGGCCGTTTCAGAAAAAATTATCGAGTATGTGATAGAAGACTAACGAGAACCGTTTACTACCCGATTTCCTGATTTTTAGTGGTTTACCCAAATTGACTTGATTCTCACAATTACCAACTTTCCATTGATTATCATTCTAATATGCATAAATTCGAAGTCAAGTTTGACAGGTAGGCTCAGTTAAAGTAAATTGACTTCGGAATGGAAGGGTTTTTTCAAAAAATTATCGATGTTCTGAATAGTTGCGAGATTCCCTATATGTTGTCGGGGAGTGTTGCCATGAGTTTATATATTGTTCCCCGAGCTACACAGGATTTTGATTTCGTTGTCCATTTGAGGCCGCAGGATATCGATCGTTTTGTGGAAAATTTCAAAGAGGGATATTATTGTGATAAAGATGCCATTGAAGATGCAGTGCAAAACAGAAGAATGTTTAACATTATTGACCACGCCACTGGTTTTAAAGCAGATTTTGTTGTCTTGAAAAATGAACCATTCCGACAAAACGAATTCACTCGAAGAATTCCCATGGAATTCTTTGGAAAAACAATTTATGTTGTCTCCCCGGAAGATCTTATTATCTCCAAATTGATTTGGATCCAAAAACTGCAGTCAGCGATTCAAATGGCGGACATTAGAAATCTTGTTGCATCTGACAATCTTGACTGGGAATATATCAATTTATGGATGGGAATACTGAAATTAAATACGTTTGATCTTTTAAATCATGAATGACACTCCACGAAATATAAAAGACCTCCAATTAAAAATTTGGCTTTCGAAACCTCCAATGGAGAGGCTCAGGCAAATGATGGAAAACAATGCCATGCTACATCAATTCTGGTCTAAGACACAAAGGCACGATAGCCACGATAAAAGGCATACGGCTCAACCTCCTGATAAATCTTAAATAAGTCGCATAGGGTATTTTAAGCACTGTATCCTATCTGACTGCTCCCGTCTGCTTTTCAAATCGTTTTTTCCAAGATTCTAGATCAAGAGCAGTTTCCTCGCTTTCATCGTTGGAGATGATCCAACAGCCACATTGTTCAGATAAAGCCTTCAATTGTTGAAGTTCTTCTTGCGTAACCATGTGCCTATAATAGCTACTTTTAATGCCATTTAAAATTTCCCATAGCTCATATTCCAACCCATCCAACCGGCGGAGACCGCATCCTCCGATATTTCGCTCATTAATTCTGCAAGTTGCAATTGGTCTTGATCCAAATCTTTTAGCATACGCTAAAAGTAATAGGACCCAAACAGGACACTGTAAAGCTAAGCGGCAAAGAACGAACGATTTTTATCAATAAATTCAGCCAGGGTCATTGGAATTTTACCAGTAATTGTGTGTATTGCATCATTTATCCTGGGTTCTCCAAACAAGTTGTCGCTGATTACATTAGCCACATGATTCTTAAAATGCTCAAAGCCCCCAATGCCAATTGCGTCTGCCATTTGCTGTATACTAACCTCTTCGTAAATGATATCCTTATGTAAGACACGGCTGAATATTCCAGCGATTTGCGTATAGGATAAAAGCTCGGGGCCAAAAAGCTGATAAACTTTACCGGCATGTTTTTCAGGTTCTCCCAAAATGGCAACGATCGTACGGGCGAGATCTTCTCCGGCTACTGGTGCGTGTTGAACGTTTTCTGGGAAGGCCATCGGGAGTTTGCCTTGTTTGATGCTATTTGCGACATAGAGAAACCATTCTGAAAAGAACGTAGGTCTAATATGGGCAGTTGGCAGCCCTGACCACCTAAACACTTCTTCAGACAAAAAGTGGCGAATTGTTGCCGGACTTTTTACAGTGGGCGAAACCTGTTTCTGCGAAAGGTTAACGACAAATTCAGCACCAACCTCTTTCGCTGCCTGTGCAAACATAACTGTAGCATCTAATAGATCGGGGGCGAGCGGGTAACAAAAGTACCCTCTTTTTACGCCCTTCCAGGCTGCACGCATGTCTGCCATATTATGCATATTCCCGACAATAATCTCCGCCCCAAGTGATTTGAACGAGTTCGACTTTTCGTCTTCTTTACGAACCAGCGCTCGGACACTGTAACCTTGTTTTATGAGAAGTTCTACTGTTGGGGAACCTGTCGAACCGGTTGCACCGGTAACTAAAATGGTTGTCTTTTGCATGATTTATTTCTTTTACAATGTTTGACATTATATATAAAATATACCTTTTGGTATATTTTTAATCAAAAAAATTAGCTCCCATACCTATTCAATTCGTTTTTTAGATCATCGATCAAAACTTGCATGGGCTTTTCGTTGTTCATAGCGCGACACATGATCAGCCCACCCTCGATGGATGCATACATTTTAAATGCAAATGCTTCCGGGTTAAGTGAAGCTGAGAATTCTCCAACTTTAATACCGTCACGTAAGATAGAGGCAAAGTATTTCTGGGTCTTTACTAAACGCTGGTTGACCCTCGATTTCAAAAAGTCATTATTATCGTCCGCTTCTACTGCAAAATTGAAGATAGGGCATCCCCCATTGATATAAGTTTTCAACGGATGTGCGTTAAAATCGAGGTAAGCGAATATCTTTTCCCTGGCGGTTTTTCCTTTTTTCATGGCTTGATCTGTGCCTGAGGCTATTTTTTCCAATAGATATTCCGCGACCTGTGTGGATAGGTCTTCTTTGTTTTTGAAATGACTATAAATAGCACCTTTAGTAAGGTTTACCGCCTTCAGGATGTCATCGACATTGGTTCCGGCAATTCCTTTAATATTATATACAGGAGCCGCCTGTTCGATGATAAACTGTTTTGTTCTTTCCGCTTTGGTCATTTGGCTAATTTATATTTTGCACAAATATACCAAAAAGTATATTTTTCGGAAATTTATTTCATGCGAGTTCACTCGCATTGCTACCAAACACAAAAACCCTGCACTATCGCGCGGGGCGCTTGTGACCAGGATTGGACACTTTTCAAACCATTTTTTAGCCGATTTGAGGTTGGTTGCCGAATTAATTGCTTGATATTGTCATTTCTATAATTGGCCAAATATATTCTTGTATGGGTACTTTGTTAAACACTATCGCAAGCTAACTAGGAGAGTGTTTGCACTGATGCCAGGTAATTTGTACTTTGGAACACTATGCCAAAATATAAAGGCTTAGCCTCCATTTGTCTTGCCACACTTTTGCTCGCAGCATCGACGGGTCGCAGCCAACAACCGCATCCTATTGTTAGAGTTCTCTCGAAAGCCGAAATCAAGGCAGTCCTAACCGATTCGGTAAAAATTGAATTCAAAATTAGTTTCCCCATCTCCCAGGTCTACAAATACATAGACAAATCAGGCACTTACTTTTGCGTGCTAATGGAAAGCAAAGATTCGATAGGGATGACGGAGGGAAAAACTGACACTTTTAGCCGCAACATCAAGGCTGTCGATCTGAAACTGGACGGGAACAATTTTGCGAAAGTCTGGGAACTAAACGATCATATCGTAAAAAACGACGAAAAGGAGTATGCCATCTGGTTCTGGAAGAGCTATATATCTTTCGAGGATTACGACGGCGACGGACTCGTGGATCCCTTCCTGGTCTACGGTACATGGGGGGATAACGGATATGAGAACGGTCGGATCAAGTTCATTATATACCTCAAAGGAAAGAAATTTGCTATGCGGCATCAAAGCAGCACTTTTGATGACGTGCGATCTACGGAATTCGAGGCCGGCTATGATACCCTTCCAAAGAAACTGCAGGACGAGATGAAAGCCAAAATCGCCAAAATACAGAAAGAAGAACGTGGCTATTTCTATCCACTGCCATAATCTTGAAAGCTCAAAGCCCCAGACCATTCAGGATTCAAACCCCTAAAATCATTGCAATTAGCCATTTAAGAAATTGATGTAGCAGGCATCGGACTATATCGAACCAAAAAACCCGCCATCATAGCGGGTTTTGGAGAGTGGAATTAAAATCGTGAACCTTCCAGGAATCGAACCATTCGTATTTGAATTAGAGCAACTTATAAAGCTGAAAAGATTCCCCCGAAAACACAAAACCCGCTATTGCTTAGCGGGTTGAAGTGCGGTGTAGTCCCGACAGGAATCGAACCTGTATCAAAAGTTTAGGAAACTTCTATTCTATCCATTGAACTACGGGACCGGATGCCGAAGGGGTCGGGGGGACGCCGGAAAAAATGAGTGGCGCCGCCAGCCCTGGCAAGGGTCGCAAAAATAAGGCATTTTTTTTTAGCCATAGGGAAAAGCTTACTTTGACGCCTTTAAAATTGCATCCATTATGAACAGATCGTTCCTCCCGGGCGGGGCCGCCAAACAGACTGGCAGGATCGGCCAGAACAGCCGGATCGGCCGCAGTGCGACGAACCGGACCAGCCGCATCGCCTCCGGCGTCTTGCAGCAGGCCGTATTCGCTGCATTGATATTACTGGCGCTCGGCCGCCCACAAATGGCCCGGGCACAAGGACCTCGCTTCAGCCACCAAACCATCTTCGTGACCGATCTCGACCGCGCGGCGAACTTCTATGAAAAGGTCATGGAGCTGAAACGCATCTCGGAACCCTTTCACGACGGGAAACATGTATGGTTCAGGATCTCCGAACACGGGCAATTGCATGTGGTGTCGGGCGCCAAAGAGGATATCCCCCACGACATCAATATCCACCTGGCTTTCAGCGTGCCCAGCATGGCCGCATTTACCAAACACCTCGACGCCCTGGGGGTCAAGTACGGCAACTGGGCACAGAACACCAAGACACCCCAGATCCGGCCCGACAAAGTCCAGCAGATCTATCTCCAGGACCCCGATGGATACTGGATCGAGGTCAACGATGATAAATTTTGAGGTGCGGCTCGCATAGCCCTATCTTTGCCACCCCGGACCGGAAATGGCCGGGGTAAAATAGCAGGTCTATGAAGTTCTACAATCTCATCGTCAAATATCGCCCGCATCTAGCTATTGCTTTCCTGGTGATCGCCATCGCAACCAATGTCTACGCGGGATTCTGGCCGGCTTTCGTCGCCTACCTCATCGCCGTCATCCTGCTCTTCGGCTACTTCTTTTTCGGTCCGCTCCGGCTGATCCAGGAACATATGGAATCCGGCGACATGGAAGCCGCGGAAAAAGTGCTCAACTCGGTGAAATTCCCCAACCTGCTCTATAAGCCCATCCGCTCCGTCTACTATACCCTGAAGGGCAATATCGCCATGATGAAACAGGACTTCGCCGGTGCCGAAAAGAACATGAAGAAAGGCCTCGACCTGGGCATGCCCATGAAAGAAGCCGAAGGCGCCAGCCTGTTGCAGATGGGTATGCTCGCGATGCAGAAAAACGATCTCAGACAAGGGGAAAGCTATATCCGTCAGGCCCTCCGCAAAGGCCTCCCCGACAAGGAAAATCAGGCTGCAGCCTTCCTGCAGCTCTGCTCCATCATGATGACCAAACGCGAATTCCGCGCCGCAAAGGAGTTCTTCCGCAAGGCCAAAGCACTGAAACCCACCACCCCGCAGATCGTCGATCAGATCAAGCAGATAGAGAAATACATCTCGCGGATCCCGGGTTAAGCGGGCAGTGTGGACCCCACGCCGGGTGGAAGAGTTTCGATCCCGGCCAAGCGAGGGCAGGATGGCTCGCGCCAAGCAGGAGAGAGAATGCCCTCTAGTGTCTCGGCCCGGTCGCGGCGCGCATGGTGAGCGGCCCCGAAAACCCGGGGAAGACGCCAAAAGTCGATTCGACAACGGTACGCCGATAAGCGAAGATCTCCTCTAGCTTCCGCCGCACAAAGAACGCATTGGCCAGATCGCCAAGAATGCCGAAAGGCACGAGGTAATGCACCAGGTCCGTCATCTCGACGCCACCCTGAACTTCCCGAAAATGATGCTGATGATGCCAAAGCTTATAGGGCCCGCGCCGCTGCTCGTCGACAAAATAATGCCCCTCCTCCACCTGCGTGATCTCCGTGAGCCACCGGGTCCGCATCCAGGGCAACGGCCGAAGCTTATATTCGATGAGCTCTCCGGCATAAATGCGATCCCCCTGCGAAGGAGAGAGGACCTCAAAATGCATGTCAGAAGGAGTAATGCGCGGAAGGTTGCCGGGGTCGGCAAAAAAGGGCCAGACTTTATCCAGGGGAGCTGGAATCAATTGTACCCGGTGTAAGATCTGAACGGCCATGGACAAAATAACATCGATCGGTCCGCTTTAGTTCTCGAGCGGTTTGCCACCGGGAGACGTCACGCAGTCTACCATCTGCCGGAGGGTGCGAAGGGAAAGACTGTTCTTCTCCAAAAAGTCGAACGAGCCATATTGCAAAAAAACCTCTTTGGTATTCAATCCTTTCTGGCTGGAAAATAAAATGACATACACATCCGGATCGATATCGCGTACGCGCTGCAAGGTATCCAGCCCGTTCATCTTACCATCCAGGTTATAATCCAGGACGATAACGGAAGGGTGCTTGTCCAGCTCGGAGATACACGATTCCCCATTAGTGTAAAAATGAATGTTGTTGCTGAGGGATTCCAGTTCCTTAGCGATAAGGCTTTGATAGATGATGTTATCTTCTACTACGAAAATAACAGGCTGTTGATTGAATTCCATGGTTTATGGCTCTGTTGCGGATATAAACATGGAAAATAATGCCAGAAAAAAAATTGAAGTATTTGGTTGATTGTCAATATGCTTTTACCAGACCCCAGGGTCAAATGCTCTCAGAATGGGAATTTTTGACTGACCATGGGAATCACTTTAGTACCTCGCTCTGCAGCTGTCCGATACACTCTTTGATCACCGAATCGATGTTGTTCACCAAGCCGGGGATGTCCCCAAGACCCTCTTTCTGCCGGGCATTGGCCTCCACGGTCCGGATCTCCTGGCGGATGGACTTGATGCCCATGGAATCGATGGTCGATTTTAGCTTGTGTGCCGTCTTGCCAACCTGTTCCCAATTCTCCTCCTGCAGGGCATTCTTCAGATCCTGCACATTCTGGGGTACCGTATCGATAAAAAGAGCGACCATTTTTCGAATAAATCCTTCATCACCACCGGACACGGACTGAACCATGGAAAGATCATAAAGTCTGGAATTCTCGACTGTCATATTGCTGTTGTTTTTAAGGATATTTTCAGCGGAAGAGGCGGCCGCCATTGATTCCCCGACGACGGAAGGCACGGGCTCCTCCAGCTGCGGAAGATTCCGGGAAATAACCCGAAACAACCGCGCTTCGTCAAAAGGTTTGGCCAGATAATCCGTCATCCCGGCGGCCAGGTATTTTTCACTATCTCCCTTTAAGGCATTGGCTGTCAATGCTATGATGGGTATTCCGGCCTTCACCGGGTCTCCCAGCCGGCGGATATGCTGGGTGGCTTCGATGCCGTCCATCTCGGGCATCTGGACGTCCATGAGGATACAGTCAAAGCTCGATTGTTCGAGCGTCTCTACGGCCTCGCGGCCATTGCCGACGATGACCACCTCGAAGTCCCACGACTCCAGGATATGCCGCGCCAGGTATTGGTTCAGCTCGACGTCTTCTGCAACCAGCACCCTTCTATGTCCAAGACTCTTGTAATCTATATCTACGCTGACTTCATTTTCCTGCATAGCTTCAATACTTAAATGATAGGGAACGCGTATCGTAAAGGCCGATCCCTTGCCTTCTTCACTGGCCACCAACAGCTCGCCGTGCTGCATCTCTACCATATTCTTGCTGATGGCCAGGCCCAGACCTGTGCCGCCATACTTCCGCGAGATGGTTGCATCAGCTTGTTCAAAGGGTTCAAAGATAGTCCGCAATTGCTCTCTGCTGATCCCAATGCCCGTGTCCTGTACCACGATCTCTGCTACTACACCTTCTTCGTCCCGGGCAATGATCCCCGTAGCGATATTGATATGCCCCGCATTGGTAAACTTCAGCGCATTGCTAAGAACATTGTTCAACACCTGCGATAGCCTGTAGGGATCACCTTCGACCACCAGGTCGGCAGGAATGGAATTCTGGAAGACAAGCCCCAGCTCTTTTTCTTCGGCCCGGTAGATAAAACTCTGGATGGTAGTGGCAATCTTGTCCACTATCTTGAAAGGTATGCGTTCCAGTTGCAATTTACCTGCCACAATCTTCTCGAGATCCAGAATGTCGTTGACGATAACCAATAAATTATTCGCCGAATCCTGTATCAGCTGAAGATAGTTACGCTGCTGCTCGTCCAATTTGGTTTTATTGAGCAGGCTGGCGATGCCGAGGACCCCATTCATCGGCGTCCTGATCTCATGGCTCATATGCGCCAGAAAAGACTCCTTGGCCTTCGCGATCTCATCCGTCAATTGCTTGGTGAGCCTAAGCTCCTTCTCCATCTTGATCCTATCCGTGATGTCCTGTGCAAAACCGATCACATATGGATCGGTGTCGGGCTCCGACATCCGGAAGTTCTTGTATAAAAGATAGATGATGTCACCTTCTTTGCTGACCACGCAGAACTCGCCGCTGACAGCCGTTTCGTTTTCCCGAATGGCTTTCATATACTCTTCCTCGAAACCGGGATGATGTTTTTCCGGGATGATCATCCGGATGTTGCGGCCCACAAGCTCTTCCTCCTTATAGCCCAATACCCGGCAGATCGCCGGATTGACGGTCAGGAGCCTGCCGTCCATATCGTGCGTACAGATCAGCGCCTGACTATAGTTGAACAGATCGCGATATCTTTTTTCGCTAAGCTTTACCTTTTCTTCGAACTCGCGTGTCTCCGTGATCCGTACTACATAGATGATCACCATTTGAAACTGCCCGCTCCCGTCGAAAATAGGATGTATCCGGTGCATGAAGTGTTGCACCATACCTTCGGCGTCCTGCGCCGACTCCGCCCACTCCACCATCCTGCGCGTACGCCGCGCTTTCTCGAAAACCATCCGGCGTGCCCGCGCCTGCGCAGCAGGCCGTCCTGCGTACTGACAGAATTCTTCATTGGTCTTACCGATCATCCACTTCCTAAGCTGCGGGTCGGGTATGGCACTATGATTCGCATACAGGAAACGATATCCCGCATCCGCTACGAGAATTTCCGCCGGAACCTTGTCGAGGATCTCCTCAAAAAAGTGGCTTTCTACTTGCATATCCCGAGGCCCTGGGCCTGTTTTTTTATTTCATCTTTAGCTCCCCGTTCTGGATCATCCGGTAAAGCGTGGACTTTCCTACATCCAGCTTCTTCGCGACGAGCAGAACGTCCTTATCGTGCTTATCTAAATAATGCTGCAGGATCTGTATCTCGAATTCTTTAAGCGTCATTTCCTTGTTCAAAAGATCGGCGATACTGGCCGATGTGTTCAGGGTAATATGCTCCGGCTGGATCAGCTCCCCATCCGCCATCACTGCTGCCAGCTCCACCACCGACTTCAGCTCCCGCACATTGCCGGGGAAAGGATATTGCAGCAGCTTCTGCTGCGCCTCCGGCGAAAGCATCTTCCTTTCAAGCTTGTTCTCCTTTACAAATCCGTCGATAAAATGCTTCGAAAGGATCAGGATATCGTTCCCCCTTTCACGCAACGGCGGCAGCAGGATCGGAAGACCGATCAACCGGTAATATAAGTCTTCCCGGAAAGTCTTGTTCTTGACCTCTTCCAGCAGGTTCTTATGCGTGGCTACTACGATGCGAACGTCGATCTTGGTGACCGTATTGCTACCGATCCGGGTAATCTCCCGCTCCTGGAGCACCCGGAGCAGCTTCGCCTGCAGATTGATATCCAATTCTCCTATCTCATCGAGGAACAACGTACCCTTGTCCGCCTCTTCGAATTTCCCGATGCGGCGCGTAACCGCCCCGGTGAACGCACCCTTTTCGTGACCAAACAGCTCGCTCTCGATGAGATCCCGGGGGATAGCCGCCACGTTGACGGCAACAAAAGGCAGCTTATGTCTTTCGGAGTTATAATGAATGGCTTTGGCGATCATTTCCTTACCGGAGCCCGTTTCACCCGTGACCGATACGGTGATATTCGTCTTGGACGCTTTTTCGATCATAGAGAAGACCTTTTGGATCTGGTCGCTCTTGCCTAAGATCATCTGGGAAAAATCATATTTCCTGCCCACCTGGCTTTTTAGGGTCTCCACCTCCTGCTTGAGGTTGCTGATCTCCCGCAGATGCAGAATGCTGTTCCACAGGCGGTCCTTGGTGTCATCATCCTTGACTATATAGTCGAAGGCCCCATTTTTGAGCAGATTGATAGCGGTAGCGACGTCTTCCTGGCCGGAGATCACAATGACCCGGATATCCGGATTATGCTCCTTGATCTTTTTAAGGACCTCCGCCCCATCGCAATCGGGCAGGGAGTAGTCCAGTGTCACAACATCTGGATTCTCATGTAATTGTGCAAAAAAATCACGTGGAGATTCGAATCTTTTTACCTCGTACTCCGGATTCAAAGAGAGGTAATGCTGAAGCATGGAGCCATACCAGACGTCATCTTCAACAATAAAGACCTTAAAGGAATGATGGTTTTTCATATCTGCGTTTATATAGGATAGGATTCTAACGTTGAATTGGCGAATTTATTCCCATATTTAGACATTTTCCAACTTATTCTCTCACTTTTTGACGAAGAAAGACCTATCGGGAACATTCGTAACTTCGTCGTATGTCCATTAATCGGGAAAAACTAAGACAGCATTTTATCCAGGAGTATCGGCAATTGAATGAGCGGCAACAACTTGCCGTTGATACCACCGAAGGCCCCGTGATGGTTATCGCCGGGCCGGGCACGGGCAAGACCCAGATCCTCGCCGCCCGCATCGGGAAAATTCTCCTGGATACCGATACGGCGCCCGAAAACATCCTCTGCCTGACCTATACCGACGCAGGCACCATCGCCATGCGCCGTCGCCTCCTGAGCTTTATCGGCCCGGATGCCTATAAGGTCAATATCCATACCTTCCACTCCTTTTGCAATGATATCATCCAAGAAAATTTGTCCCTGTTCGAAAAAACGGCCCTGGACCCGATAAGCGACCTGGAACGCATCCAGCTGTTCAAGACCCTGATCGACGGTTTTCCCAAGAACCACGCCCTGAAACGATATCGCGGCGACGTCTATTTCGAGATGTCCAATCTGCAGAACCTCTTCAGCACGATGAAACGGGAAGGCTGGACCCCGGAATTCATCAATACGAAGATCGACGAATACCTGGCCTCGCTGGAAACACGGGACGAATATATCGCTAAAAGAGCCACGCGGGAGTTCAAAAAAGGCGATGTCCGCACCGATAAGATCGCCGAGGAAAAGGAACGCATGGACAAATTAAGGGCGGCCGTGGGCGAATTCGATCACTTTCAAAAGCTGATGCGGGAGCACGATCGCTACGACTTCGACGACATGATAAATTGGGTCATCCGCGCCTTCGAAGAGAACAAACCCCTGCTTTTATCCTACCAGGAACGCTATCAATACATCCTCGTCGACGAGTACCAGGATACAAGCGGCACCCAAAACCGGCTGATCGGCCTCCTGATCGGCTTCTGGGACAAACCCAATGTCTTCGTCGTGGGCGACGACGATCAGAGCATCTACCGTTTCCAGGGCGCCAACGTGGAGAATATGCTCGACTTTGCCCAGCAGTACGCCAAAGACCTGCTCACTGTTGTCCTGACCGATAACTACCGGTCTACCCAACCCATCCTCGATATCTCGCGGACACTCATCGAACGGAACCAGGAGCGCCTCGTGACCCAGATCCCGGGGCTTTCCAAATATCTCGTAGCCAGCCATCCCCGCACAGGGCAGCTGCATTTCCCGCCACAATTACAGGAATACCTGAGCCCGCGGCAGGAGATGACGGGCATCACCCTCCAGGTGGAAAAACTGCTGGCGGAGGGCGTATCACCCGGCCGGATCGCGATCATTTACAAAGAGAACAAATACGGGGAGGAGCTGGCGCGCTTTCTTCAGCTGAAGAATATCCCCGTCTATAGCAAAAGGAATCTTGATCTTTTCACCGTTCCGCTGGTGCAGCAGATCCTGCTCCTGCTCCGTTATCTGTGGGCGGAGCATGATGCACCTTATGGGGGTGACGAAATGCTATTTGAAATTTTGCATTTTAAATTCTTTGGTATCGCCCCAATCGAGATCGCGAAGTTATCCGTCGACGTTGCCGATAAACAGTTCGGTGACCAGCGCACCTCCATCCGCCGCCTGCTCTCCGAAAAGACAAACCGCCCCGCCCGCGACCTGTTCGACCAGGGCCCGCCCGAACCTTTGAAAAAGGCCAGCCGGATCTTAGAGAAACTCATTGGCGATGTTTCCAATCTTACGCTTCAGGGTTTGTTCGAGAATGTTATCCGCGATACCGGCTTGTTAAGCTTCATCATCACCAGCCCCGAAAAGATCTGGCTGATGCAGGTGCTCACGGCCTTGTTCGATTTCATCAAAGAGCAGTCGCGGCGTGATCCCGATCTCACCCTCGAACAGCTGATCCAGATGATCGATCTGATGAAGGCCAACGGGCTTCCTCTACCCCTGGTCAAGGTCTCCGGCAGCGATAAGGCTGTCAACCTGCTCACCGCTCACGGGAGCAAAGGGCTCGAGTTCGAATACGTCTTTTTTGCGGGGGCCAACGCAGCTACCTGGGAAAAGAAACGTAAACCCGGCGGTGGCTATAAATATCCCGACAACCTGTTCTCTTCCCGCAGCGGCGACGAATCGGGCAGCGAAGAGCTTCGCCGGCTTTTCTATGTCGCGCTGACGCGGGTGGAAGTGCACCTGTTCATCTCCTACTCCCGCTATCGCGACGACGGCAAAGAGCTGGAACCCTCCATGTTCATCGCCGAGATCATGGATCAGTGTGAGCTGTCGCAGGAGAAGGTGTCCATTCCCGTGGAAGAACAAACCGCTTTCGACGCTCTCCCCTTCGGAGATGCTATCGCTCCCGAGATCCAGGCCGCAGAAGAAGACCTCATCGGCCGTATGCTGGAGAAGTTCGTGATGAATGTCACGGCGCTCAACAACTATCTCAAATGCCCGCTCGAGTTCTATTACAGGAACCTGATCCGCATCCCGTCGCCAAAGAACGAGGCTACCGAATTTGGTAGTGCGGTTCACCATGCCCTGCAGCGGCTTTTCGAAAAAATGAAGGAGGATGCGCACGAGCGTTTCCCCTCGCGCGCAGAGATGCTCACCGACTTCGAATGGTATATGCGGCGTCACCGCGAGATCTTTACCCGGGAAGCCTTCGCCCGGCGAATGGAATATGGGTTGGAAGTCCTCGCCAATTATTATGACAAGTATATCGGCCAGTGGAACAAGATAGTGGCGGTGGAACGGAATATCCGGAATGTTGTAGTACGTGGGGTGCCGCTCAAAGGGAAGCTGGATAAGCTGGAATTCCAGGGCAAAGAGGTCAATGTGGTGGACTACAAGACCGGCGATGTGGACAAAGCGCGCGAAAAGCTGGCGCCGCCGAGCGAAAAAGACCCTAACGGGGGAGACTACTGGCGCCAGGCCGTTTTCTACAAGATCCTGGTCGACAGCTACGAACAAAAAGAGTGGAAGGTGGCCAGCACCGAATTCGATTTCGTGGAACCCGATAAGAAAAAGGAATACCGAAAGGTAAAGATCATGATCACTCCCGAGGACACCACCACCGTCACACAGCAGATCGTTCAGACCTGGCATAAGATCCAGAACCGGGAGTTCTATACGGGCTGCGGCTCGCCGGATTGCCATTGGTGCAATTTTGTGAAGACGAATGACCTGGCCGTCGCCCTTCATGAGATCAGTGAGGAAGAAGAAGAGGAGGCTTAGGGACGAGCCGGCGCCGGCGCCGGCGGGAAATAACATTTTTTTGCGCGATAAAGCTATTATGTTTGCAAAATGAAGACGAGTCTCTGTTTTCTGGCCCTCCTTTGCTCGCTGCTTATCTTAGACGTCGTGTGTCTCCCGGGATGCGCCAATATCATCCCGCCCAACGGCGGCCCCAAAGACACCATCCCGCCCCGGCTGGTATCCGCGCTTCCCGTAGATTCGGTGAGACACTTCGGCGAGAAAAAGATCGTCCTCAACTTCGACGAATACATCGACGGTAAAGATCTTCGCACCGAGCTGCTCGTCAATCCGGTACCCAAGGTAGACCCGATCGTGGAGTCCAAACTAAAGGTAGTCACCATTCGGATCAAAGACACGCTGCAACCCAATACCACCTATTC